>JBFRWL010000180.1:0-3003 GCA_051439565.1 Prochloraceae cyanobacterium | reverse complement strand
CTATGTTGATAGACTAAACGACCACCTCGTCTAAGTTTAGATATTTTATACCATAAAATATAAATCCAAATATTAACTATTAAAAATGAAATTCCCACATATAGTAATCTAATTATTGGATTTTTAGTAGTTATAATGCGACAAGTGTTTTTGAGGCGGTAACTAGTAAAGAATGCCAAATCTTTTTCTATAATCTCGATGAATATAATTCAATCTTATATCTACTTTATGAACTACGTAAGCTAAATATTCGTACTATTACAACGAAGATGATAAATCAACTTATTAGCTGGTGATCGCTTTAAACAAAAAGTTTTCCATCTACTGACCCTAAGACAGAATTTGTCGGCTTGCTTAGTTGCGTCCCGCACTTGATACAAAAATTGTGATTAGGCAGATTCTTGTGACCGCAATTGGGACAAAAATGATAATTGCCAACTGTATTAGTAAATGCGATCTCACTATTATCCTTGAAAGGAATCACATTTTCAAGATATTTGCTACCCACCGAGGATTTTGCCACTTTGGCAATAGCATCAACCGCAAAATCGATGTCAGTCCGCGAAACATCTAAATGAGTAACTGCCCGAATTGAGTTGCCAACAGCTCCCATTTTCACCCCATGCTCTTGCAGGAGATTGAGAAACGTGGCTTTGTCGAGTCCTAATCTCGAAACATCAAAAAAAATAATGTTGGTCTCGGGCTTTGTGTCTTTAACTGTAATTCCTTCGATTTCCCTTAGTCGTCGAGCCAGATAAGTTGCGTTGTCGTGGTCTTCTTGTAAACGTTCAACATGATGGTCAAGGGCATAGAGACAACCTGCGGCAACAATGCCAGCTTGACGCATGGCACCACCAAAAACGTGTTTATATCGACGGGCTTCAGAGATGAACTCCTTTGTCCCCGCAAGAACAGCACCGATTGGTGCGCCCAGTCCTTTGGTAAAGTCAATCCAGACAGAATCTGCACAAGCAGCAAAATCCTTAGCTGTCGTTTGAGATGCCACAACTGCATTTAAAAGTCTGGCCCCGTCCATGTGGGTGGCTAAACCTTTTTGACGGGCGAATTCACAAACTTCCCGTAGCTCATTAAGTTCCCAAACCGAACCCCCTCCAAAATTGTGGGTTTGCTCAACACATAATAAGCGTGGATTTGCCGAATAAAGGTAAGGCGCAGTCGCTACTCTTTCCAGCGAGCGCTCAAGGTCGTTGACTGTAAAAATGCCTCGCTCACTAGAAATCGGTTCCATCAAGACACCAGAAGTCATGGCTGCCCCCCCCGATTCGGCTCGAATAATATGTGCCATTTCTTCTGCCAGCACCACATCAGCAGGACGAGTATGGGTTTTGATGGACACAAAGTTGCAAATGGTTCCACAGGCAAAAAAAATCGCGTCTTCTTTACCTAACAAGTCTGCAACTCTTTCGAGTAGTTGGTTAACGGTGGGGTCTTCTCCTTTTTGCTCGTCTCCCACTTCAGCACTGGCGATCGCCTGTCGCATCCCTGGTGTCGGCTTGGTTTCAGTATCGCTTGACAGCAAAATCATCTCTCACTCCTGGAGCTGCTAAGTAGGTAGGCGTAAAATAAGTGTAAAACTGGAAGTCTGATCAAATCCATTAGATCAAATCTAATAGTTATCTTAATTGAAAGTTAATTACAATCGAGGTCTTTATTTCGCTGCTCAATAATTCGACCAGGTATGCCGACTACTGTGGAGTTTGGTGGTACGTCTTTGAGAACTACGGTAACAGCACCAACACGGGCGTGACTACCGATCTTAATATTGCCGAGAATTTTCGCTCCCGCGCCGACAGTAACATTACAACCTAAAGTGGGATGACGCTTGCCGCTTTCTTTGCCCGTTGCGCCCAGGGTTACACCCTGGTAAAGCAAACAATAATCTCCTACCACAGCGGTTTCACCGATAACTACTCCCATGCCGTGGTCGATAAAGACACCTTTGCCAATAACCGCCCCTGGATGAATTTCAATTCCTGTCAGAAAGCGAGCGAAATGGGAAATAAAACGAGGCAAAAAGACAACGCCCAAATTATGCAGCCAATGGGCTAGGCGATGCAAAATTATTGCTTGAGGACCAGGATAACAGAATAATACTTCTAGCCAATTGTTCGCAGCGGGATCGCGCTGCATAGCGATCACATAATCTTCGACTAAAGTTTTCCAACCCTGCTTCAGGGTAGCCCAGCTTTTTTGATAAGAATAAACACTGTTTGGTAATCTGTTGTAAGCAGTCATAATTAAAAAGCTTTTTACTATGGTTGTTTGTGGGTTGATAGTGATTTTGAGTTGCTCCTAATCAGAGATGCTCATTCAGTTGATTCGATTAAAGGTGGGAAAGTTGTGTTCCTGTGACCGCGGAATGCGGTCAACGCAGGCACCGAATCGCAGCGCTACCCAGAGCGTAGGAGCGCCGACGCGGGGTCGCTGCTCCGTTTTACAAGTCCGCGTTGCCTGGGGTCTCCCCAGGCATTTATGACGGACGTGGCGGTGTAACGTTGACCGTTGGTGAAAATTGTGGGCGACCAATTACATGAGATTGCCTTGACAAGACTCAGATGCCAAGGCAATCCTAATTCACCTGTTATTTGGTTCTAATTTCATCTATGACTTGGGCTGACTTTTCTCCCACAAAAGTATTATTCAGCATGGTATGGGAATCATCAGTGGGACCGACTTCAGAATCGGGATGATAGATAATGATTCTTAAGCAATCATCAATGGCACTGAAGCTATGTAGCTTATTTTCTGGAAGACAGAAGACTGTTCCAGCCTCCATCTTGAATACTCCTTCATCCACAGTACAAGTTCCACTACCCGAAGCGACAAGCCCAATTCGTAATGAGGGATGAGTATGGGGAGTTTGAGAGATACCTGGAGGAACATAGAGGAAATTCAAGCAGGGTTCTCCCAGTTTTAAAGGATTAATTAAAACCGTTGCAGAGCAGCCATCAATATATTTTAGTCGTCCTAATGGTTCAATAG
>JBFRWL010000179.1:0-4998 GCA_051439565.1 Prochloraceae cyanobacterium | reverse complement strand
TCTTGATTTTTAATTTTGAGATAGTTGTAGAGCTTCCCACGAAAATAAGAGAGAGCAAAAGGGTTAAGATTTCGTCTTCCCAATTGATTCCTAATTAGCCATTCTTTAAAGTAATCAGGGCGATTGCCTCGGAATACCCCGATGTCATAGAAAAGATTTTGATTTCTGGAGCATAAATATTTTCAATTTGTGTGCAAATCGACAAGGTTTTTCCTAAACTTAAAGGTAGAGGCTGCGGCTTAAAAGCGATAAGGCGCTATTATCGTGCAGCGAGTGTTGTTAGGAAATACTGGAATTAAAGTTTCCAAGCGGGCGGAGCGGGACGGGGACAAGAGGATGGGGAAAAAGCAGCAAGCAGACGCGCCGCTTGGGATTGCCGGAGCTAGCCGCTTAGCTGCTATCAGCTAGAAGCTGATTGTGTATCAGGAGGATTTAACGATGTTAAGAGAATTGGGAAAAACACTCTTTAGGATCGGGAGTAGCTTACTCCTACTCGGAGGACTACTCTGGTTCGGTGGAAAGCTATTGCCGCTAGGTCGTCTTCCCGGCGATATTTTGCTTCAAAGCAAGGGATTTATCTTTTATTGGCCTCTGACTACAAGTTTGCTGTTGAGTCTAGGCTTGAGTGCTTTATTAGCCAAATCCCCTTTATTGGGAATTTAGAGTAGATGACAAGGGAACGGGCGCGGCTGGGCTAATGAGAAAAGGAATGGGCAACTTCTGAGTGAAGCGACTGAACTCCAGATGCACTCTCTTCTTGCCGCCATTGTTGTAACTGGAGTGCCCATTGACAAAGCTTCTCAATATATTGTGAGACTTGAGAATCATAATTATCTTGAGATAATGATGCTTTCCACTGCTTCAACTGAGGACTTTCTGCTAAAATTTTTTTAACTTCTTCCGAATTGTTCATAGAAGAAGAGAGGACAATTATAGCAATCTCTAGATCTACTTCCCAAGGATCTACATTCCAATCGGGATTATCAACAAAAGCCTCTTGTTGAGTTACTTGTTTCTGTAATTTTTGATAATTATCTAGATAGTAATATTGTCGTTGTATTCGAGAAAAGTGATTTTTTCTGCTAATTACTCCTACAGTTAATAACTTAATCAGTTCCTTATTCATTTGAGTTGAGTTTCTCGCCTAATAGTTAGCTAACTAATAGTTATATGTTTCCCGAATCAACCTCTAATCCATAAGTCACATGGCTGAATAATTCTTAGTGTAAAGACTCAAATCGGTTCCCAGCTTAATGTTTTAGGCATGTTGCCAGATTGGTTCGTCCCCCCCGAAAACTCAACCTCTTATCCTGCATGCTTTTGAGCGAGCTATGGTGTATCTCGGTAATTTAAGAAACGCTACTGAACTTCCTCTCAATACTATAATTATCTTCTGAAGCTCTTAAAAAAAATGAGCAGTATGCCTACTGGAATACTCAAAGTTGCCATGTTTTAGTAAAAGATATCTTGGGAAGCTTAGTAAGGGGAGAAATCCAAGGAAAAACTAAATCTATCCCGCTAACAGAACTAGAACCACCTCGAAGAGAACTGGAAACAACAGAAATCGACCTTGGTTTAATCAATCATCCTACCTATAGATCAATGGCACTGACTTAAGAAGGTAGAAAAAAGCTGCAAGGCTTGGTAAATATAGAATCAAAGCCCTGCATACCAAAAGATTTCACCTTCGACTATGCCAACACCAGCCGAAATAGAATAATAAATCAAAATAAACTAGAATCAATAATCAAAAAAACAGGGCTGTAGAAAAAAATCTCAACCCCTGAAAAACCCATGAGCGAGCAAAATCACTCAAAATCACTCGACTCAATATTGACAAATAAAGCAACTTCAGGCTCCCTCGAATAGTTAGACTTAAATGGCAAAACCTCTGTAAATAATCCAAAATACCTCTTTGATAACTTTGGGGCAATTGGCTTTGAGTTCTCTTTTGTAACGTTCGTCAGCAGTATCAATTCCTGTTCATCATCCAACCGAGGACAACACAATGCGAAGATTTATTACTGCTACACTTTTTCTTTCCCTAGCTGGATTTTCAGTCAACACTGGCAAAGCGATTGCTGATGTGACTATCTCCTGCCCATTCAATCAGGCGCGCCGTACCATTACTGAAAGCCTGCCAGAGGGTTGGTGGACAACCCCTATTGTTAATCGGCTGTCGGAGACCAAAATCTCCAAAATCGGCGGTCGGGATGCGCTGCTTTGCATATATGGCGCGTCTGGCTCTGTTCAACGCTACGCACCGTCGGGTCATACTTGTCAGACCACGAGGCAAGGCTTTCGCTGTAGGTCAGTGGCGACCCGCCCACGCACTTTTTCGACTGGGGAAATCGATGTCCCACAAACCTACACCTTTGACCTCGATCGAGGTCGGGTCGGTGGTGACAATGTTGATGTTTGGTTTCAGGCGGAGACGCGCAACCTCTTATACCTAGTGCCACGCAACGGTGCTCGTATGTCAGTCGGTGATCGCTCGAATCGAGGCTATGCTCAGTGCTCAAAGGCACGATACTCTAAGTACCGAGTTTCCCTTCGCGATATTCCAGTCGGCTCCTACGTATGTGTCCGCACCAACGAAGGGCGAGTTAGCCAGTTTCGTGTCAACAGGATATCTCGTGGCACACCGAAGACTCTATCGATTGGTTATACAACCTGGAAGGAGGAAAACTAGTGCAGGGGTGGCACAAATAATGCAGCATTAGAGAAGGTGCTCTTAACGACTACGGGGAAAGCGCTCGATTTGAGCAGATACACTCAACCAAAGCATTTTTCCTTGAGTTTCCAGGCGATTGAGACGCATAGTCACCCCATCCAGGTCAAAACGGTCTAAATCGACCATATTATTGAAAACTTCTCCCAGAATGAGGGTCAATCTTTGGGAAATTTCTCGTTGAGTTTCTGGGATCGTCTCTGGTTCAAACTGAATCTCTTGAAAGGCAATTCGCCTCCGTTTGACCACTGCTAAAGTACAGCTCATCGTGATTGGGACAGAGCCATTGGCGAAATTAGCTTTGGCAAACAGTTTAATTCGATTGTGGGGCAACAGTTGCAGTTCCACACTGGTAAAGGAGACAGTTTGACCTGCCGATAATTCTTCTAAAGTAGGTAGAGAGAGATTTTTTAAGCGTCTTGTGACTAACTCCGCTTGAAAGGCTTGGTTAATATCTACACTCCCCTGCAACAGTTTAGTCGAGGGATGACAACGAACTTTGACCTCGACTGATTCAGTGCGAGTAAACAGGTGGCGAATGGCTTTGCCAGCAACGGTGTTGAGTAAATTCTCTCCCCAGTCCGTACTTTGATTAGGCTCGAAATCAACAAAGCTACTCAACATAGTTAATCAAAAAGAATGTGTGAGGAGAAGCAAGGCAACTGGGTATTCCCGAAACACTCAGTTGCTTGCTCTTTTAATCAGGATTACCTGCCCTCAAACTAGAGCAAGCCGAAAAAGTGCAGTACGCCTTGACCGGAAACTAGCTCAACAATCAAAGCAGCGACAAAACCAATCATGGCCAAACGACCATTCCAGTTTTCCGCAGAAGCATTAAAGCCCAACTTGAATTCGTTGCGGTTTTCGTTTTCCATGATTTGTCCCTCAAGATAGTTAAGTTTTGTAAATCTATTTATGAATAAATGTAACTAAAACTTGACTAAACTGCAATTATTTATGTTAATAGTCTAATTCCATATTAGCCATCACCTTACGCTCAACCCTGATTTGTTGACAAAAGTCTAAATTTTGAACAGAGATTATTGATTCATTACCCAGGCCAGTGCAATGGCAGCATTGAAAAAGAGACAACTGCCAAAAAAGTTAAGCTTGAGAATGTTTCCAGTAATGCTACCGACTGGATTTTAGTCGTACAGTACCAGTTCTTTTGCCACAGAATAAAGATAAACTTCACTAGGGCTACCCCAAATGCCGAAGCGGTAAATGGCGTGAGCCATCCAGTCAATCCCAGTGTCAGAACGATCACACTTGCAATCCCATGAAAGATAATACCTGGAACGATGGAAGCGGTTTGAGTTTTGCGTAGCTTAACGGTAAAAATGGCACTGGAGAAAAATAAAGTATTCAGCACCCAGAGGGCCACGGCGACTGTTGACATCGTGTCCAGAGTTACTGCGTATGCCAATGGGGCTAACAGACAAACAGCAGCAAATGTTAGCAGTTCATTGAGTCGTGATTTTTGTTGACGATGCCAAACTGAAACCACATCGAAGATTAAGGCACTAAGCGCTGCACCGTAAATTAGTAGCAGAGGAAATCTCTCCGAATTGTGCCACACAAGCCAGAGGGCGAGCACCCCTGCTATTGAGCCATAAAGACTGGTCCACAGCAACAATCTCGGTTGACAACTTTTACGTTGCTTAATTTGCCAAACTAGGGGATGCTCTGCTTGGAAGGCACAGAACCCACAGATAAGTGCCAGGGTTGTCGCCCAAGTCCACGGCTGTGCAGCAGCAGCCCCTGTGAGGAATGAGACAGTGAGGATTACATAAACTCCATGTTCTGGGGAAAACGTAGGACGATACCACTGTTGGGACTTCGGTGTAGGAGATGTGGTGGCGATCAATGTTATTCGTGTTATCAGTTAATATCTGCTTACCACCATAACAATTCCCAGACCCCACAAAGCGACTGTAACGAGATTGGTTACCCTCGATGTTTAGTCCCCTAGAGGTAACTAGGGGACATCTGGAAATTTTCATCTCGCTCTAATTGTCGTTATCTTAGTGGTTTAGCTCAGTTATTGGCTTAGGGAAGGTGAACGGTAAATCAATCTTAGGTAAATACCTTTTCTTGCTCCAATTCCTCTTCAATGTCCTTCAAGGGTAATGACAATTCCTCTTGGGCAACATTATTTACCACCTCAAACACTGATTGCTCTTGGTAGCCGAGTTTTATCAGTTCTAACAGCAGGTGATTTACCGCCCAGTCACTAATTGAATAATTGTCTATGCCATCCGCCAATT
>JBFRWL010000178.1:0-17672 GCA_051439565.1 Prochloraceae cyanobacterium | reverse complement strand
GGACTGGGATTGGGAGTAACGCCAGCGGTTTTAGCTCGCGGTGGTAAAGTGACTATTCCCTATCATAACGAAAGCGGAGTTAAACGGCTTAAAGATAGATTGTCTGCTACTGAGTTTAGTTCCATTCTCTTTGTACGAGCTGACTTGAAACAAGAAGCAGTAGTAGAACAGCTAGTTAATGATTTGGGACGAGTAGACGTACTAATTCATTTAGTTGGCGGTTTTTCGATGGGAAAAACCGAGGAATTTAGTTTTGCGGACTGGAAAAAATCTTTCGATTTAAACTTGAATACTACTTTTTTAGCTTGCAAACACTGTCTGAGGAAAATGCGGCAGCATGGATATGGCAGAATTATCACTGTAGGCTCTAGAGGTGCGGTGCAACCAGAAGCTCAATTAGCGGCTTATTCGGCGGCTAAAGCGGGAGTAGTAGCGCTAACTCAGGCGATCGCTGCAGAAACTAAAGATGTAGATATCACTGCTAATACCGTTTTGCCCAGTGTAATTGATACCCCTACCAACCGAGAGGCAATGGGAAGCCAACAGGCAGATACTTGGGTCAAACCCGAATCTTTAGCTGAAGTAATTTGTTTTCTAGCTTCAGAAGCAGCCCAAGATATTAGCGGTGCAGCAGTGCCAGTATATGGAAAAATTTAAATTGATTTGCTCTCTCGATATTTAGAGTCGATGACTACAACAGGGCAATTTTCGCTACCAGAAACTCATTTAGTCAAGTCTTTACCAGAAAATGTTATCTGGGGAGAATTATTTAAGCCAGATAGCCAGCCAATTTTTCAGGTTAAATCGGGCGATCGCCTGGTAATAGAAACTGTTTCCCACGAAGGTATTCTTCCCGATCAAGGAGACACAATTACTTTTTTTACCTCCTCAGGAATCGATCGAGAGCTAATTCTACCAGATCAGTTAATTATTAAAGCCCGAACTAAACAAACTGGACCTGGTCCCCACGTCATTACAGGTCCTATTTTCATCGAAGAAGCAGAACCAGGAGACGTGTTAGAGGTCAAAACTATTGCCCTTGACTATCGCGCTCCCTATGGCGTAATTTCTAACCGTCACAGTAAAGGCGCTTTGCCAGGAGAATACCCTACAAATAACGCTCCTATCTACACTAAAGTAATTCCCCTAGATTTAGAGCGCCAGGTCGGTATTTTTCGTCCTGCTAATGGAAGACCTAATATAGAGATTGGGCTCCAACCTTTTATGGGGATTATGGGAGTAGTTCCTGCTAATCCAGAAGAGGCTCTTAACTCAATTATTCCTGGTGTCTACGGTGGCAACCTAGATATTAAGCACTTGTTACCAGGTTCTAGTCTTTACTTACCTGTACAAGTGCCAGGTGCTCTTTTTTATGCTGGCGATCCCCACTGCGCTCAAGGAAATGGAGAAGTTGCCCTCACTGCGATCGAATGCTCTCTTAGCGCCACCTTTGAACTAATTGTTCACAAAGATATGCAACTAGCAACGCCGATGGCAGAAACCCCAGAAGCTTGGCTAGCAGTGGGATTGGCTCGAGATTTAGATGAAGCGATGAAAAAATCAGTGCGAGAGTGCCTCAGAATTATGGCTGGTAAGTATGGTCTGACCAAACAAGACGCTCTTTTATTGGCAAGCGCAGCCGTTGATTTTGAAGTTTCTCAGGTGGTGGATATTGTTAAAGGAATTCATGGGGTTATCCCCAAAAAAATGCTTAAAGAACTTGAATTGTGACGATTTTTTCTAATATCTAACACCTAATTTTCCGAGTCGTGTATTACACTCAAGCGAAAAACGCTGTAACTCAGAATAAGTTTCATGATTTCACTTTTGATGAAATTTTTTTGAGAAAGATTAAGAGTTATCAGAAAACTGAACAAGCCAATTTATGCAGTTAATAATATTGAATAAGAAAAATAGAATTTAAGAGTTAAAAGGAGAAGTGTCATGAAAACAGAAGAGTTTTTAGCTCAATTAAACACTGCAGACAGAGGATGGGGACTTTGGCTCGATCGAAACAATATCCAGGAGTATCATGTAGGACAATATTCCTTTGAAAATGATTATTTGCCAAAAAGTTTTGTTCATGTAGGAAGTTTAGAACAGCTAGCTCACCAGCGCCAAAAATATATTTTAAACCATAACCGAGAACAAAAAAACTCTGAAGGATTAGGTAAGGAGTGGGCGAATAATCTGCTTTGTCAATGGCAAGTTAAAACTTAAATTTAAAGAACTGAAGAATTACTTAAGTATAAATTTCTGGAACAGCAATAAATTGCAGAAAGTTTTCATTTTCTAGAAAAACGAGGGCATTAAAATAGCAATCCTAATCGATTTAGGATTGCTATAGCTTGTCTCAATAGACAACGCTTGCGATAACAATTACCCTTTCTAATACTACTGACTATAGTTATATTGTAGATTAAATCTTAAGAAGCTTATTCTGTAATGGCTGAGCCACTGATAGAATTTAAGGGCGTTCGCAAATCCTTTGGCAGCAATGTAATTCTCGACGGCATAGACTTAACTATTTATCGGGGAGAAGCAATTGGGGTTATTGGTCCCTCTGGTACTGGTAAATCGACAATTTTACGAGCGATCGCTGGTTTGCTACCTTTAGATGGGGGCGAAGTTTATATCAAAGGACAGCGGCGAGGTTTGATTGAGTCCGGCGAAGATCCACTAGGGGTAAGTATGGTGTTTCAGAATGCTGCTTTGTTTGACTCTCTTACTGTAGAGGAAAATATCGGTTTTTCACTATATCGTTATTCTCAGCTACCACCAGAAAGGATACGAGAGCTAGTGAATCAAAAGCTAGAGATGGTTGGCTTATCTCACATTGGCGATCGCTATCCAGCAGAGCTTTCAGGAGGTATGCGCAAGCGAGTTAGTCTAGCCAGGGCAATTATGACTAATCCAGAAAATCCCAACGATCGCTCAGAAATTCTGTTATATGACGAGCCAACTGCGGGACTAGATCCAATTGCCTCAACTATTATTGAAAACCTAATGCGTAAGTTGCACGGGATCGAATCCGGCTGCAGTACCTATCTAGTCGTCACCCACCAAGAGAGTACTATTAAGCGTAGTGCCGATCGAATTATATTTCTTTACCAAGGCAAAATCTGTTGGGATGGCAGCAAGGATGAAGCTTACAGTAGCGATAACCCATTCCTACAGCAATTTTTTAATGCTAGTGTTGAAGGTCCAATCCATGTAGCTTCTTAAAGTAAGCTATTCTATTGAGTCGATCGATTGTTATTTTTAGTGAGGAGAAGCACATGCAAAACACTAGGCTATCCCGGACTATGCTACAAAGCATAGTAGGCTTGCTATCTCTATTGTCTGTCGGTGTTTTGATTTACCTGATTCTGTGGTTGCGAGATTTTCGCATCGGCGGTCGCAGCTATAAAGCCATCATTGAATTTACTAATGCTGGAGGCATGACACCCGGTACTCCAGTTGCCTATCGCGGAGTCAGGGTAGGTCAGGTAATTAGGGTGGAACCGCAAACGCAAAACGTTGAAGTCGAGGTAGAAATTACGCCAGCCGATCGCTTGATTCCCAGCAATTCTCTGATTGAAGCTAATCAGTCTGGATTAATTGGCGAAACTGCGATTGATATTACCCCACTAGAAGATCTGCCAGCCCAGGGAGTTGCTGCTAAGCCTCTCGACTCTAACTGCGATGATAACATCATTATCTGTAATGGTTCGCGCCTGGAAGGTCAAGCTAAGCTAGATGTCAATCAACTGATTCGCTCCATGCTCCGACTTGCCAATATCTTCGGCTCAACAGAATTTGCTGCTAATTTCAATGCCATTAGTAGAAACGCCTCCAATACTCTCATCGATCTCTCCCTACTCAGCAATGAAATCCTGGAACAATTAGAAAGAAAGAGCTTAGACTCAACCTTAACTTCAGTTAGCTTCGCCGCAGATGAAATCGGCAGTTTCATAGCAAGCAACCGCAGCGAGTTAGACTCAACCGTAAAGTCAGTGGGCTTGGCTGCAGATGAAATCAGTCTCACCCTTGCCAATACTCGCACTCAGTTAGTCGCCACTTTAGACACCATAGAATCAGCCAGCAATACATTGCAGACAGTACTTCAAGATGTAGGCGTAGTGGTCGATGAAGTTCAACAAACAGAGTTAATCAAGAACTTAGAGACTCTGTCTGCAACAGCAGTCAAATTAGCTAGTAATTTAGAAACTCTGTCCGCACAAATCAGCGATCCTGCCAACAGTGCCATGATCGAGGAAATTTTAGCTTCTGCTCGGGCTTCTTTCGACAACCTTTCTAAAATTACTAGCGATGTGGATGAAATTACTGGTAATCCTGAATTTCGCCGAAATCTTCAGAGAGTAATCGATGGATTGGGAAATCTGTTATCTTCAACCCAGCAACTCGAACAGCAAGCAATATATTCCCATATGCTTACTTCTATAGAAGCAAAAAGTAAGGTTACAGGAAATAACACTCCAATCGTAGTACCCCGATCGCTGCTTCCCAACAGTTCCCAGTGCCAAACTTCCCAGGTGCTAAAACCTTAAATTCGTACCCGCACGCCTCGACTATGAAGCTGAAGTACATTCCTCGTCAGATTTTAATCGGGTTGCTCGTTATTGTAATAGTTCCTCAAACTAGCTGCACTAGCTTACGACCTCCTTCGCAATCCCCAAAAACAGAAGTCTCAGAGGTAACATCGCCACCGTCCGACAACCCTTGGCAAAAAGTTAAACTTCTCCGTAGTTTCCCAGGACACTTGAGGAGAATTAGAGTTATCGCTATCAATCCCGACAATCGAACCTTTGCTAGCACCAGTGTTAGCGGGAAAATCAAGCTCTGGTCTTTGAAGAGTGGCAAGGAAATCCGTAGCGTCTATCGACGTAATTCCATTGATTCCCTGACCTTTAGTCCAGATGGAAAATTCATAGCCGCTGGCGACTATCAAGGGAATATCAAATTGGTTGAGCTTAGCACTGATAAGGCGATCTCTATTCCTGCAGCACACCGCTTTCCCGTTTGGTCTTTAGCTTTTAGCCCCGATGGCTCGACCCTTGCTAGTGGTAGCTGGGACGCAACTATTAAAATTTGGGAGACCAGCACGGGAAAATTGCTGCGTACCATCTCAGAAAAAGACGCAGTGCTATCGATCATTTTCAGTCCTGATGGCAAAGCCCTCGCCAGTGGTAATTTTGACGGTAGCCTTAATCTTTGGCAGCCAGATACAGGTAAAAGGATCCGCAGTTTCAGGGGACATTTACTTCAACCAGCTTATCGGGTTGCCATCACTCCAGACGGTCAATTGCTTGTCAGTGGTAGTGGCGACAAGACCGTTAAGCTGTGGAAGTTGCAGACTGGAAAACTGTTGCACAGCTTGAGGAATCATTCAGATGCAGTAATAGCGATCGCGATGAGTCCCGACGGGCAGACCCTCGTCAGTAGCAGCAGTAGGGATCAGACAATTAACTTCTGGGATTTGCCGACTGGAAAACTGTTGCAAACTCTTGAGGGAGAAGCTATTTTTGCCCTTGCTATCACCCCTGACAATCGAATGCTAATCGGTGGGGGAGAGGATGGGACTATATACATGTGGCAGGTTGTTAGTAACCAACTTAGCCAATGATACCGATGAAAGAAGGTAGAGGGAGTATGGGGAATTTGGGGAGTGTGGGAAGTGTGGAAGCAACTCTATCTCTCCTTTCCCCCTTGTCCCCCTTATCTCCCTCACCCTCTCCCTTCCGCCGCAGTTGGCTAAAGACCTCTAAGTCCTGCTGAACCAACACCCTGAAACATCATCCAAGAGAGGAAAAAGTTGCTAATAAAAATTGCCAGCAGCGCTGTGACCACGGCAGCAGTGGTGGATTGTCCTACACCCTTGGCTCCTCCTCTAGTAGTTAATCCCCAGTTACAGCCAATAATTCCAATCAAAGCGCCAAAAACACAGCCTTTAATCGGTCCACTCACAAGATCCCAGGTCATAAGAAGATTTTGGGCAGATTCGAGAAAGATTTTGGGCGAGATGCCGTACATATTTTGTGCCAGCAACATACCCCCAGCCATGCCAGTGATCAGGGACAAAATAGACAAAACTGGAAGCATTAAACAGCAGGCAAGGACGCGGGGTACGACCAAGTACTCCACTGGATCGGTTTTGAGAATGTACAGTGCGTCAATCTGCTCTGTTACCCGCATCGTACCGATTTCTGCCGCAAATGCGGAGCCGACACGACCTGCTACCACAACTGCGGTAACCAATGGAGCGAGTTCACGACTCAAAGCTATCCCCAGAATTCCTCCTACCGCACTTCCTGCACCTAGCTTGAGAAACTCTCGCGCTACCTGAATTGTAAAGATCATGCCAATAGTACCAGAAGTCAATAGGCTGATAATGAGAGATTCAGGACCAACAGCCATCATTTGTTCGAGGGTATTGCGCCGATCGATCTTGCCTATGAGCAGGTGAAAGATGACTCGTCCGCCCAATAAAACAGCATCTAGAGAACGTTGACCCCACGACCATAAGCCGGAACGAATAACTACTGCTTTCATATTAATTTTATAGTTAAGCTTAAATTGCGTATCAACATAGTAATACCAATTTCGTTTAGGAAAGGGAACAGGTAACAGTTAACAGGCATCAGATGAGTGTCACTGATATATTATTCAACTTTTTATCTTGAATCTTGACGTAATTCTTAAATTATTCCTGTCGATCTAAATCGATCGATCCCGCAGGGATCCGCTTCGCGGCGCAATAATGATAAAAAATAACTATCTCAATCAAGTACGAGACAGTTTTAAAATAACCAGAGTATCAAACCTCTGTGCCCGAGCATAGTATCATAAGTAAAATTCCTCGAGTTCAAGCAATCAATAACCAAGATGCAGAAGATTGTTATTATTGGAGCTGGGCCGGCTGGACTATTACTTGCCCAATATCTCCTGTCCAGAGGGCAATATCGCATCGAGATTTACGAGCGTCGCCCCGATCCACGCTCAGCAGAACAATCAGAGCAAAGGACTTTTCCTATTTCCCTACAAACAAGGGGGATGAATGCAATCCGAGGCATACCGGGTTTAGAAGCAGCATTGACAGAACAGGGAGTTTGGTCTCAAGGGGTTCTGCTCCATCGCCAAAGTGGTGGTGAACCCAGAAAAATTAAACGGGAAACTCCTGTATTGATGATTGAACGCCGTAGATTAACTCTAGTGCTACTGCAAGAGTTGTTAAATGCTGACACTGATAATTTAGTCACAGTCCAATTTAACTGCAATTGTCTTGGGGTAGACAAAACTGAGCAAAACGTTACGCTTCAGCACACAGAAGGAGAAACATTTGTTGTTCCATTTGAACGTCTGGTGGGGGCAGACGGTTCAGGCTCTCAAGTTCGGAAAGCATTGGCATCTACGGGAGATTTGGCATGTACGCAGGAATTTATCCCTGACGTTTATAAATCCCTCTTTGTCTCTCGCATCAGTCCCGATCGAACCACAGAGTTGGCAGGGAATATTTTACATACTTGGACTATAGCTCAGGGGATTCGTTTAGTTATGGCTCCCCAACGCGATAATTGGCTTCATGGTACTCTTATCTTTCCGCCGGATAAGAACCCGCTGGAAAATCTAACTACAGCAGAAGCAATTCTTGATTTCTTCGCTGAGAAAATCCCCAGTCTAAGACCGATGATGACCTTAGAAGATGCTGAAGCCCTCAGACAAAGACCTGTCTCCAAAATCACCACTGTCAAATGCGATCGCCTTAATCTCGGAGAACGAATTGTACTAATTGGAGATGCCGCCCATGCTGTTTCTCCATCAGTAGGACAAGGGTGTAATGCCTCCGTGCAAGATGTAACGATCTTCAATCAAATCCTCGATGAATTTCAAGATAATTGGGAGACAGCACTGCCCGCATTTACAAGTAAACGTTTACCCGATGTCCATGCTTTACGAGAGTTGTCAGACTATACATTTCCACGCTCTCAACGAATGTTTCCAGAGTTTGTGTTCCGGCTCACTATTGGCAAGAAGCTACGGCGTTGGTTTCCCAATCTCCTCCGTCCTCTGCCCATGGAGCTAATTATGGAAGGAGAAACCCCCTATTCTGAAATACTTAAAGAATGCCAGGGATGGGTGAATCGAGTCAAACAGTCAATGGCCAACTAATACCAATTTCGTTTAAGATTGCTACACTTCGGTGAGGCAAGAGAACAGGCAACAGATTCTCCAGAATTGATGTGTAGCACTATTTTTTGCAATTGGTATAAATCGACAAATGTTACATCTTACGTTATTTATTGCGAGGAAAACCTTAATTTCCTACCAAGCTTTCAATTCAATACCCGCTTGAGAAAGGTAGTAATTTCTAGCCAAGCTGAATCTGTGGCAACGGGATCGTATCTATAACCATCATCACGCATGAAGGTATGATTAGCTTCATATGTCACAGTCAAGTTAGTTACTTCAGCCTCTTTCAAGGCTTGCAGAATCTTCTGCCTACCTTCAGGGGGCACATGAGGATCGACAGCTCCAAATATAGTTAAAACTTCACCCTTGATTTCGCTGACTCGTTCAATCGTATCTGCTACTTCTCGCCCCAACTTGCCACTGTGAATTCCTGTTGGATAGCAACATACACTAGCTTTCACCTGACTCTGGAAAGCAGCGCGAAATGCCAAATGTCCCCCGATACAAAAACCTAATGTACCCAACTTTCCAGATGCGACGCTATTTTCTGCTTGAAGCCATTTCAGTACAGCCAGCCCATCTGCATCATACTCAGCCAGCGCAGTTCGTCGAGCATCATCATTGCCACGCATCCGTCCTAAATCATTGGGTTCAATCACCGCACCCAAGGGTTCGAGTCGATGAAAAATTTCTGGAGCAGCAACTACATAGCCATATCCGGCTAAGCGGTCTGCCAACAAAGTAATTGGTCTACCTAACTGGTAAATATCCGAATAAAACAAAATGCCTGGGTATTGTCCTTGTGCTTCAGGTTCAGCAACATAGACACGCATTAAGCTATCATCGACTATCAATCCAATATTACGCTTTTTTATCTGCATCTGCTTGCCTCTTGGCTGAGATTAATTCACTTACCCTTTACATAATATTCGTGACATTGCTTTTTTCTCCAAGATATTTTCCAGGAGATGCTCGAAAATTCTCAGCAACATCGTTTTTTTCATCATGGAGTTGCTCCCATCCGCTCAAGCTCATTGGACAAAACTGTTTGCACAAAATCAGGATACTTTGATACGCTTGTCCTTGATGCTGTTTTCAATAAAACTGCGGGCGTTGCGGTGAGCAATAACCTAGATTTATTGGGGAACTTCCACTTTCGTTGCTATGATTTCTCCTAATCTCTTAAAATGTTTGGGGTTGAGAGTTAAAATTTCATCTGCCGATATATTAATTGCTACTTGAGCTATTAGAGCATCATAAATAGCACCACCTGTTAGGTTTAAATTTACCATTTGTTCGATAACTATTTGGTAATCTTGGTTGCTCAAGGGAATTACCGTGAAATTATTGAGATTTTCTTGGATTAGTCGCTGTGCTATGGATGGAGAAATGATTGGTTTAACGGGCAGTCGGGTTAATACAGAATAAGTTTCGGCTAATGTATGAGTAGCAATAATTCCTTCAATTTCTCTATTTTTCGCTTTTTGGAACCAGTAGAGACTAGATTGATGATGAGGATGACTAGCAACAAAAGCAGCAATTAAAATCGATGAATCAAATAATACTTTTACCACGATAATAGTTCATTAATTCTTGTTTCCCTTTCTTGGTCGATAATTGTTTCTAGATTATTTATGGCCGAGGACTTGACTACTAACACTCCATCTTGGTATTCAAGTTCTGGTTCTATTGGTATTGGTCTGAGAACTAATTGACCGTTGTTAATTTCTAAAGATAACGGTTCATTTGTTTGCAATCCTAACTGGGATCTAATTTCTAGAGGTAGAGAAATTCGGCCAAATTCATCAATTACGACAATGGTCATGTTAAGTTTAGTTAATTTTGACGATACTTTCAAGTTAGAGAAAATCTAGAAGGAACTCGTTTATCTGTTTAATGCTATTTTATCTTTAATTCCATCTCAACCATTTTCTAATGAATTTGACCGACCTACTTAACTAACTTTGACAATTGAAGAATAGTTCTCTTAAATTGGCATTTTTGCTAGTAATTTATCAAACTCACTCTAGAAGAGCCAGTTGTTTTTTGATTATTTAGCGATATTATTGACTTTAATATTACAGATTGAAAACAAATTCTCCCTCTCGCCCTCTCGCTATCAATCTCCACTTTAATCTTTTATTGACAAACAGTTTCTTATGGGTCGCACCCCTAAATTAAAATTCGATCGGGGTACTTTAATCTTGCATCCGCCACCAAGAGGCAAAGCTTGGGTGGACTATGCTACTTGGGATGATCGCGTGGAAAAGTTTCGCGTCCCTGCAATTTACTATCGCCCTTTAGTGGAGGCTTTGCAAGCTAGCGGGACTGAGTTAATCGACGAGGCGAAGGAATTTGTTCCCCTAGAACTTATTTCCAGCGTAGACATGGAACCCTATCCCCATCAGAGAGAAGCATTATTAGCTTGGAAAAAAGCTGGACGACAGGGAGTAGTAGTGTTACCGACAGCAGCGGGGAAGACTTATTTAGCACAACTGGCAATGCAAGCTACGCCTCGAACTACTTTAATTGTCGTACCCACTCTAGATTTAATGCATCAGTGGTACGCTCAGACGAGTGCAGCTTTTCGGGATGTAGAAGTAGGATTGCTGGGAGGAGGTTCGCGCGATCGCTCTCCCATCCTGATCGCTACCTATAACAGTGCGGCTATTCACGCAGAAACTCTAGGAAATAAGTACGCACTCATAGTTTTTGACGAATGTCATCACTTGCCTACCGACTTCTTTCGCGTAATTGCCGAGTACGCGATCGCTCCCTATCGTCTCGGACTTACTGCTACTCCAGAACGCAGTGATGGCAATCACAGGGATCTCGATGTTCTCATTGGTAATGTAGTTTATCGCAAAACTGCCGAGGAACTCTCTGGAGCTGCTTTAGCAGAGCATCAAGTCGTACAAATTAAGGTTAAATTATCTTCAGCCGAGCGAAAATGCTACGATAAGGCGATTAAAATACGTAACGACTTTTTAAAGCAAGCAAATATTTCCCTGGGTAGTCTTAAAGGTTGGGAACTATTTGTTAAAGCTAGCGCTCGTTCTAGTGCTGGTCGTCGTGCTATGCTAGCCCATCGGGAGGCGAAAGAAATTGCTTTGGGTACTGATAGCAAGTTGCGGGTGCTTGCCGATCTAATTTCCCAACATTACCCAGAACCTATCTTGATCTTTACTAACGATAATGCTACTGTTTATCGCATCTCTCAAGAATTTCTGATTCCTGCAATTACCTATCAAACACCAGTCAAGGAACGCCACGAGATTCTTTCTCGCTTGCGGGAGGGAGAATATAAAACTATCGCTGCTTCTCACGTCCTCAACGAAGGGGTTGACGTGCCAGATGCAAGAGTTGCTATTATCTTATCGGGAACTGGTTCGACCAGAGAATACGTGCAGCGACTGGGGAGAATTCTGCGCAAAGGAAGTAAGAAAAATAAATTTTCCCTGCTTTACGAGGTAGTAACAGAAGATACCACAGAAGAAAGAACTTCCCAACGCCGACGCGGTTCTCCAGTAAGTAAGCAACCGAAGTTAGACAAACCCAAACAAAAACCAAAGCAGCGACAGTTAGAACTGGTTCCTTCTCCATCTCCCTATCAGGTCGATCGCGCCAGCACTCTTAAAGCCGCCGAGTCATCAGCAAAGTGGGGAGAAGGAGATGAGAAAGAAGACAAAGAAGAATAAGCCAGGAGTTAAGCAGTGACTATATTTTGGGCAACTATTAGTTAACTAGAAGGAGTGTTAATGTTTAGGAAACTCTCAATTACCCTTGTCAGCATCTTGCTTGTGCTCATAGGAATAAAACCCAGCGCAGCACGAACCATTATCGAACAAATAGCTGTTACGGGAAAGTTAACCGTTGGTACTTCATTTGACTCAATTCCCCATGCCTATTTCAACGAGAAAGAAGAATTAGATGGTTATTCGATCGACATTCTCAAGCTGATCCGAGGAGAACTTGAGAAGCGACTAAACAAACCAGTTACATTAGATTTTGTAGAAACGAATAGCTTTGTCGAGGCTATCCCTAAGATTGCCACCGGTGAAATTGATATTGCTTGCAATCTATCGTTTACTTGGGAAAGAGATGAATTTGTTGATTATACGGTTAGATACATTACCTCTAGTATCAGACTTTTAGTCCCCAAAGGGAGTTCTCTAGGAGCGCCAAATTCATTAGTTGGTAAAAAGGTGGGAATTCCTTCAGTTACTTTCGTTCGGGATGTCGTCAAACTAGTTCACCCTGAAGCGATTTTAGTCCCGATAAAAACTGTTAAAGAAGGAATTTTCCAGCTCAAATCCGGTAAAGTTGACGTACTAGCCGGAGATAGTTTGATTTTGGACGGTATTCGCCAGGAAATTGACCCAGATGGCTATAAAATAGTCCCCAAGTTCCCAGCAGCACCTTATGCTCGCTATGGAGTTGGCTGTATAGTCCCACAAAATAATTCAACTTTTCTCAATATCGCTAATTACACCATCATCAAATTAATGCAAGGCTATGTCATTGGAGATAAAGAAGCAACCAGCATGGTGCATCGATGGTTGGGTCCTGAAGGTGTGATTACTGTCACCGATACTAGCTTAATCAAAGAATTTTTTAACTACACTATTATGATCCACGAACAAATTCCTTTATCTGAGAAAGAATGAGCAACTAACTCTTAAGTTATTAAGTGGGAGGAATATCTCTTGAAAGTAACAAAAAGTACTTGGATAAGTTTTTTAGTAACTCTATCAGCTCTAAATTTTGGCACTGAAGCGGTAGCTTCTCAATCCGATCAGGTTACATCTCCAACGCCTCAAAGCTTAGAAAGTCGTTTGGATCGAATTGCTGCTACCCTCAAAGAACGTGAAAATCAATTGTCTGAGGAGTCTGTCGGGAAACCTAATGAAATTGCTGGTGGTTGGCTGAAAGGTCGTCGGCGTTCTTTTGTTAACGGACGGCGTGGAGGATTTTTAAATAGAAGACGTTGGCGGGATAGGGGAGGGTTTTTTAATTACCGTAGATAAGACTCGTATCTTACCATTTTGAGGTGCGATCGCATAGTGCCTCGCTAGTCTTGGACGCGCTTCGCCTAAGCGAGATCGCCAGCAGCCAAAATCTGATATTAGATTGGTAAAACACGAGTTTATTGCCAGACGTAAATCAGGATAAACAAAATAATCCAGATGACATCAACGAAGTGCCAAAACAAGGAAGTCGCATTCACGCCGAAGTGACCTGAGTCGTAGTTACCTGGAATAAAAGAGCGAACCATAATAATTATCTGCAACAGAATACCCACCAGAACGTGTAAACCGTGAAAACCTGTCAGTAGGTAAAACGTGCCGCCAAATACTCCACTAGTGAACCCAAAAGCTAGATTACTCCATTCGATCGCCTGTCCCACTAAAAAGTAGCTTCCCATAGCGATCGTTAAGACAAGAAAAAAGCGAAATCCTTTGAGGTTGTGGCGCTGAAGTTCCCTTTCTGCTAAGTAGATGACAAAGCTACTAGAAACCAAGATTACAGTGTTAATTGTTGGCTCCCTAACTTCTAATCCTGAAACGCCAGGAGGTAACCAGTCAACAGTAGTTGTTTTGTAAACAATATATCCGGCAAAAAAACTGAGGAAAATAATACTTTCCGACAGCAGAAAGACAATAAAGCCGAACATACTATTGCCTTCATGGTCGTGGGTATGTTCTCCCGTACCATGGTACAGATGTTCTGAACTAAGAGACTCAGTTGCGCTCGTATTACTCATTTGATATTTGTCTAGTTATTCGTGTGGTTCAGTGCGATCGAGCGTTAAAGGTTCCGACTTGCCATAGCCATAGGGTTCGGAAATAACGATCGGAATTTCCTCAAAATTTTCTATTGGAGGTGGAGAAGAAACCATCCATTCCAGTCCGATCGCACGCCAGGGATTAGCAGGTGCTTTCTCTCCGTCTATCCAGGAACTAACCATATTCATAATGAAGGGCAAAGTAGACATTCCCAGAAAAAAAGCACCTATACTGGCAATAACATTCCAAAAAGTATACTCAGGGGCATAGGAAGAGACTCGACGTAACATCCCGTGTAATCCTAATGGATGCATGGGTAAAAAGTTGAGGTTAGTGCCGATAAATGTCAGCCAAAAGTGTAGCTGACCCAAACCTTCGTAATACATCCGTCCCGTCATCTTGGGAAACCAGTGATAGAGGGCAGCATAGATCCCCATAGTCACCGTACCGTAAAGGACGTAGTGAAAGTGACCGACGATAAAGTAAGTATTGTTAACGTGAATATCAATGGGAACGGAAGCCAGCATGATGCCAGTGATCCCCGCAAAGACAAACATCACCAACCCGCCTAAGGCAAACAGCATCGGCGTATTCAGGCGCAATTTGCCTCTCCAAATAGTACCAAGCCAAGCAAATATCTTAATCCCAGTAGGTACGGACACAAACATGGTCGAGAGCATGAAAACCATCCGCATCCAGCCAGCGGTGCCGCTAGCATACATATGGTGTACCCAAACCAGACCGCTAACTCCGGCAATGACTAGAGATGAAATCGCTACTACTTTGTAACCAAATAGAGGTTTGCGGGAGTATACGGGAAATATTTCCGAAAAAATGCCGAAAATAGGCAAAATAATTACGTAAACGGCGGGGTGAGAATAAAACCAAAAAAAGTGTTGGAATAGAACTGGGTTACCTCCTTTAGCGGGGTCAAAAAAGCTAGTCCCTACCGTAAGATCAAATAACAACATAACCGCCGCCGCTGTTAGTGCAGGAAGTCCAAATAATTGGATAATTTGGGCGCTAAGAACCGTCCAGACAAAAATAGGCATCCGAAAGAATGTCATTCCTGGGGCACGCATTCGAACAATAGTAGTGACAAAATTAACTGCACCCATAATCGAGGAAATCCCCGATATTGCTATAGCAATAACCCACAAGAATTCACCGTTAATGAGATTACCAGTCGGGTTTTGAGTACTGACAGGAGGGTATGACCACCAACCAGCTTGCGCCGATCCGCCTGGGACGAAGAAACTGGCTATCATCAGAATCCCCACCACTGGAACCATCCAAAAAGCGGCGGCGTTAAGGCGAGGAAATGCCATATCTTCCGCGCCTATCATTATCGGAACGAGATAGTTAGCCAAACCAACTAGAGAGGGAAACGTCCACAAAAACAGCATGATTGTGCCGTGCATGGTGAACGCGCCGTTATAGATGGTGCGATCGAGTAAATCCGCAGCGGGAGTAATCAATTCCGCCCGAATTACCATCGCCAAAATACCGCCCAGGAGAAAGAAAAAGAAAGAAGTAACCAGATACTGAATGCCAATTACTTTGTGGTCGGTACTGAAAGTAAAATATCGCTTCCAGTCTCTTCCACTTTCGGGGGGATGTTGCTGGGTCTCGATAATAATGTTTTTTAAAGGAGCAGTTTTCATCTTGTGTCAAGTGTGATAATTAACTACGGGAGGCGTGCTGGGCGCGATCGTCTGCCAACCGCTACGGTATGCCTGTTTTAATTCCTCGGCGTATTCAGAAGCAGCTTGATTATATGCAGGGGTGGGTTCGCGCTTGGCTGCAACTTCAAGCCACTGGCGGTAATCTTCACCGGACTCCACAACCACATTTGCCTCCATAGTTGCGAAGTAGGTGCCGCTAAACTGAGAATCTGTCAGTCTATATTTACCCTTGCGAACGGGAGTAAATTCTAAGTCAATCGTCTCGTTGGGAATAATATCTTGCTTAACCCGAAAAGCAGGGATATAAAAACCGTGGAGAACGTCTTCCGATTTTAATGCCAGACGAACCCTTTTATGGGCAGGTAAATGCAGTTCCGTACTGGTAACATTTTTGTTTGGGTAGCGAAACACCCAAGCCCACTGTTTGGAAAGCACTTCAATTTCTTCCATCTCGGACTGGGGATCAATCGGGGCTGCACGATCGGATCCCATCATATGCAGGTGGTGCGCTACTTCCATCGGCCCTCGAATCGCCATTTGGGTGTAGACTTGGTAGCTATAACCGGCAATCCAAAATACTAGGAGAATCGGAATTGCCGTCCAGACGATTTCTAGGGTGAGATTACCTTCAATAGGAGGACCGTCGCTGAGGTCATCTATGGCTGCGCGATGGAACATAACTGAATAAATTAAAGTTCCAGTTACCCCCAGGAAGATAAATGTGCCTAGGGTGACTAAAAAGCTAAACACATTGTCAATCAGTCGGGATTCTGCGGCTGCTTCCACTGGAAGCCAGCCATAGGATAACTGTCCGACCCAAATACTGACAGCAGTTATAATGAGTGCGATCGCAACTATTTTCCAAATATTCCCAATTTTCATCGTTTTCCTCTATTTCAATACCAGATTGGGATCTAAACCCGATCGCAGCAAACCGCCTGCTGTATTGTGGATCTCAAACTCGGCTGCTAATTGTGCGCCCAGCGTCCCGTGGACGTACATCACAAACATAATTGCTAGTCCTGCTAGCAGATAAGTCCACTGCACTTGTACTGTTGTTTCTTTGCGCCGCCAACGATAGCGCTGATATCCTCTCCAGAAGGTCATAGCAACCATTAGCGCCAACAGGAAGACACCGCCCACACCATGCCAAAGCATGGTTTCCATCGCCTGTAATCCCCAAGCACTCTTAACATCCGTTAGCGGATCTGCCAGCACTAACTCGTAAAAGCCTGCTGCTACGGTAAAAAAGGTGACGATCGCCGCAGCCAGCATATTGTACCAACCCACATCAAAGAAGTTGGAAGGAACCGCTGGAAGTGCCAAAAATTTAAGGATGGGTTTTCCCAGGGGAAAAAATACGCCAAGAATATCGCAAGTAACGCCGATGATAAACAAACCTAGGGTTAGATGAACCAAATTGGGATGAATGGGAATGGCGTAAGGTAATCCATTTGCCCCAAGTTGAGATCCTAATTGTTCAATTAGTTCGGAATTCACTGTAAAATTCCCTCCTTAATGGCTTCAACAATTGGTACTGTATGCACTCCATAAACCCAGACTAATTTGTCTCCGAGATACATCTGGAAACCAACTATGAAAACTAAAACCAGTACTGTTCCTAGATATGGAATTGGTACTTTTTCGGGATTGCGCGCTCGAATTATGTAGCGCCAAGCTGTAATCGCTGCAATTATTCCTGAAAGCGACCAGCCGATCAATGTATGTAAATTCAATACTGGTTCAACTGCTTCATAAGGTTGTGCTAAACCAGCTTCAACTTGACCGAAAATAATGGCGATAAAGATGGAAATAGTAGCAAAAAACATATTCCACCAACTCACCTCATATAAAAGGTGATTACGTCTTAAATAGTCTACTAAATCGAAGAAACAAGCAAATATAAAAATCGAAATTACAAATTGAACGACTATGGGATGAAGTGTATCGTGATAGGGTAAATTATGGTCGTTTAAATGTGGTATATATTCCATAGTATTCTCCTATACAT
>JBFRWL010000177.1:0-9033 GCA_051439565.1 Prochloraceae cyanobacterium | reverse complement strand
TTCTCCTGACGGGTTGAAAGTTGACTATCAACCGCGACTTCCTAGTAGCGATCTGGGTTTAACTCAACCAAGTAACTACCATTACGTGTTATTCGAGCAAGCATGGGTAAAAGTTACCCGTCGCTCGATCGATGTAGCAGTTAGGGTCAGTACCCTGATATTTACTCTAATCTACAGTAGTAACCTGTACCTGCTAACCACTGCCCCAGAAGAAATTACCGCTGGCTTAGAATACTTAATGCAACCGTTGCGCTACTTTAAAATACCTGTTACAGAAATTATACTCACCTTAACCCTATCTTTGCGCTTTATTCCTCTGGTTTTAGAAGAAGTACAAAATCTGGCTCGTTCTATACGCACTAGGGCAATTAACTGGAAAAAACTCGGCATTCGTAGAAGTGTCAAATTATGGCTAACAGTAGCTGAAAGACTCATAGAAAATCTCTTATTACGAGCAGAACAAATTGCTGTGGCGATGGAAGTTCGCGGTTTTACTAGTCCCGATCGACATCGTGTAGAGTGGCATCAATTCCGTCTGGGATATCTTGATGGGATAGCATTGGCAAGTTTGATTGTCTTTTGGTGGGCGCGTTTAAGCTGGGGGGGAATTTAGGAGAGAGGGAGAGGGGGAAAAAGGAGACAGGAAAGAAACACAATAATAATAATCAATCAACAATATTTTAAGATGAGGCAGTTATTACCTTGGCATTGGCGATCGCTTCGGTTAGAAAATCGCACTGGTTCGGAGATTTTTGCTCTTTTATTTCGTCAACAGGAGGCAATTGCTACTTTACTAGAAAGCCCTTTTTCAACTTCCACTGAGCAACCCTATCTTTCTCGCTATTCTATCTGTGCTGGGTCGCCTCGAATTATAAAGGGAAAGCCCCAGCTTTGGACACCACCATTAGGAGAAATTCTCCCTTTCCTACGTCGTCTCCTGCAAACAGAACCTACAAACATTAATGAACCTTCTCATTTACCCTTTACAGGTGGTTGGTTGGGTTGGCTAGGTTATGATCTGGCTTGGGAGATAGAAAAGCTATCCTATCTTAAATCCGATCCCTTACCCTTTCCTGTGGCTTACTGGTACGAACCAGCATCTTTTGCTGTTCTCGATCATTGGGAACAAACCCTCTGGTTGGCAACTAGCAAAGAAACTGAACTCGATCGACTCCAGCATAAGTTAGAGTCACCAACTCCCCCCTCTCACCCCCTCACCCCCTCAACCCCTCACCCCCTCTCTCTCTCCTTCCTCACTCGTCAAGAAGATTACGAACAAGCTGTCAGACAAGCTAAAAAATATATTCAAGCAGGGGATATCTTTCAAGCTAATCTCTCAGTGCGCTTTGAAGCTTCTACAACTGCTGATAGTTGGGATATATATCGCACCTTGCAGACTATCAATCCTTCTCCTTTTGCTAGTTACTGGCAAAGTCCTTGGGGAGATGTCATTAGTTGTTCTCCAGAAAGGTTGATTCAATTGCAAGGACCCAAAGCACAAACCCGACCTATTGCGGGAACGCGCGCGCGGGGTGCTACTCCTGAATTCGATCGGCATTTAACAGAAGAATTAATTGCCAATGTCAAAGAAAGAGCAGAACATATCATGCTGGTAGATTTAGAACGCAATGATTTGGGCAAGGTATGCCAGTGGGGGTCAGTTAAGGTTGACGAATTGCTAACAGTGGAAAGATATAGCCACGTCATGCACTTAGTTAGTAATGTCAGTGGGACTTTAAAAACAGACTGCGATGCAGTTGACTCAATCCGCGCTCTCTTTCCTGGCGGAACAATTACAGGCTGTCCCAAAGTCCGCTGTCTGGAAATTATTGAAGAACTCGAACCCTTTCGTCGCAGCTTATTCTACGGTTCCTGTGGCTATTTAGATCGAAGGGGTTATCTAGATTTAAATATTCTTATTCGTACTCTTTTATATAGTAATTATCAATCTTCTTTATCCCCATCCTCTCAACACTCGATCGTCTGGGGACAAGTAGGATCAGGAATTGTTGCCGATAGTGATCCCGAAAAAGAATGGTATGAGTCTCTACACAAAGCGGAAGCACAGCTAGCTGCACTGCGACTGGCGATTTGAGCCTAATCAACTTCCAAGGCTAAGATTATTACACTAGTAATAATGAGGAGCTAATTTTTGATCAGTGTTAAAGCTTCGAGTAAGAGATTGAATTAGTTAGGTTAAAGATTAGTAATGCTTGACTGTTTACGTCAATTATTATTTTTTCAGCAGTACGCGGCTGCTGAAAATTCCTATCTGGGGCAAACAGAATTGGTATGGTTGAACGCTATTGCAGACACGGCGATCGCCATTGCTTATTACTCTATTGTTATCATCCTCATTTACTTAGTTCGACAGCATAAAAATACGCCCTTTAAGCCAATTACGCTCTTATTAGTAGCTTTGCTCTTCTGTGGCGGCGCGACTCCCATATTAGAAATCTGGACAATCTGGCATCCTCCTGACTGGGTTTTGGGAACATTTAAGGCATTGACAGCTTTAATTGCCTGCTATGCTGCTCTAGAAATATTGCGGCATTTACAACTCAAACCGACAGCAGAACTAGAAAAACTAAACCAACAACTCCAAACTGAAATTAGCAACCGCCAACAAAGTGAAGAACGCTTAAGAATCTTTATTGAAAATGCCCCCACGGCGATCGCCATGTTCGATCGCCAGATGCGCTATCTAGCAGTATCCAAGAGGTGGCTGACAGATTACAAACTCAGCGATCGAGGAGAAATTATCGGTCGTTCCCACTACGAGGTCTTACCTGAAATTCCCGATCGCTGGAAGGAGATTTATCAACGTTGTTTGACTGGGGTAGTAGAAAAATGCGACGAAGATGCCTTCCTGCGCCTCGACGGTTCTCTTGATTGGGTGCGCTGGGAGATTCATCCCTGGCGTAATAATTTAGGTGAGGTTGGAGGGATTATTATCTATACCGAAATGATTGCTGGGCGCATACTAGCCGAAGAACGACTCAAGCTATACCAATTTACCCTCAATTGCGCTGGAGATGCAGTCTTTTTCGTGGAACCAGATGCCCGATTTTTCTACGTCAATGAGGCAACTTGTCAGCAGCTAGGTTATTCCCGCGAAGAGTTGCTGAGCATGAGAGTTTTTCACATTAACCCATTCATATCGAAACAAGACTGGATAACTCAGTGGGAGGAACTCAGACAGAAACAATTCTTGAGCGTTGAATCAACCTATCTGACCAAGGACGGTCGTTATCTTCCTGTAGAAATAAGCTTTAACTACCTCGAATTTAACGGCAAGGAGTACAATTGTGCTCTTGCTCGCAATATCAGTGATCGCAAGCAAGCAGAAAAAATCCTAAGAGAAAACGAATCCTTCATCCGAGCTTTGTATCAGATAGCTTCAGCTAGAGAACTAAGTTTTGAGGAACAGGTCGAGCAACTTCTGATTCTGGGCTGCCGTCGCTTCCAGCTCGATATTGGCATTTTAGCTCGGATAGAAGAAGACTGTTACGAAGTAGTTACCGTCTATTCTCCTCAACAAAAGATTGCCAAGGGTACGGTTTTTGAGCTAGGGCAAACTTATTGCCGCGAAACCTTGCAAGCGAACGAACCAATTGGCTTTGAATGCGCTAGAAACTCAGAATGGAACCAGCATCCTGCCTACAATAAATTTAAGCTAGAGGCTTACATGGGTACGAGGGTGATTGTCAATAATCAAGTGTATGGCACTATTAATTTTTCTAGCTCCAATCAGCGTTCCCACCACTTCCAAACAGTGGATTTCGATACCATTAAACTAATGTCGCAGTGGTTAGGAAATCAAATTGAACGCCAACAAGCTCTTAGTGCTTTACAAAACCAATTTCGACGCGCTATTTTGCTAGGAAAAATTACCCAAGAAATACGCAATAGTTTAGACACGCAGCAAATTTTCCAAACAACTGTGCTTCAAGTAGGTCAGGTCTTCAAAGTTAACCGATGCTTGATCCACAGTTACATTTCCGAGCCAGAAGAGCAGATTCCAATAGTAGCAGAATATCTTCAACCTGGCTACGAACCAATTTTAGACCTAAAAATTCCCGTTGCGGGCAATCTCCACGCCCAAAAATTGTTAGAGCAAGATGAGGCGATCGCTTCGGATAATGTCTACGAAGATCCCTTTTTGGCAGCTGCAAGACACCTGTGCGATCGAATCGGCTTAAAGTCCATGCTTGCCGTTCGCACCTCCTATCAGGGCAAAGCAAATGGTCTGATCGGGCTGCACGAGTGCAAGTCTTTCCGAACTTGGACAAAAGCGGAAATCGACCTCTTAGAAGCCGTTGCTGATAAAGTAGGGATTGCCTTAGCTCAAGCTCAACTTTTAGAACAAGAAAAAAGGCGAAGGAAAGAAATTGCTGCCAATAACTTGGCTCTCAAAGAAGCCAAGCAGCAAGCAGAAGCAGCAAATCGCGCTAAAAGTGAATTTCTGGCGATGATGAGCCACGAAATCCGCACTCCTATGAATGGTGTTATCGGCATGACTGGACTATTGCTAAATACTAATCTCTGTTCCGAACAGAGAGATTTTGTAGAAATTATTCGCGCTAGTGGAGATGCCTTGCTCACAATCATTAATGACATTCTTGATTTTTCTAAAATAGAATCGGACAAACTAGAGTTAGAACAAGAACCTTTTAATCTGAGGGAATGCGTGGAGGGAGTCTTAGAGCTTCTAGCCGCTAATGCTTCTAGTAAGGGATTAGAATTAATTTACTCGATCGACCTCAATACTCCCCCTGTTATCTCCAGCGACTTTACTCGCTTGCGCCAGATTCTCGTTAATTTGGTCAGTAACGCCATTAAATTTACTGAATCAGGAGAGGTGCTAGTTACCATTACCTCTACTTCGCGATCGCTCCAGGAATTAGAAAAGACAGAGCGATCGTCTAGTAAAGGCGAGGTTACGCTGCAATTTGCCGTCAGAGATACTGGAATCGGCATTCCCCCCGATCGCATGCACCGTTTATTCAAATCCTTTAGCCAGGTAGATACTTCGACAACTCGCAAATACGGAGGAACCGGATTAGGACTAGCAATTAGCAAGCGACTCAGCGAAAAGATGGGCGGGAGAATGTGGGTAGAAAGCAATGGGGATATAGGAGGCGATCCGCCCCCTGGATGGACTCCTCAATCTCAATTAAATCTAACCCAGCAGAATAAAGGATCTACTTTTTATTTCACTATAGTTGCTCTGGAAGCAACTTGTTCGAGTAGAATTAACCTCAATGCCTCAGAAGAAAACTGGGCTGATAAGAGACTTCTAATTGTTGAAGACAATGCTACTAACCGTAAAGTTCTCGCCCTGCAAGCTGAAGCTTGGGGTTTAGAAGTGCTAGCTGTTGCCACAGGAAACGATGCTCTGAAGCTACTCAGACAGGGAGAAGTATTTGACGTGGCAATTGTGGATATGCAAATGCCGCAGATAGATGGAATTAGTCTGGCAGATCTGATTCATTCCCTACCCGGTTATCAAGACTTGCCAATTGTCATTCTTTCTTCAACCAATAGTTGCTATTGTCCGCTTCAAGAACTGGAATCAGAACCGATGACTTGTCTGAATAAACCAGTTAAGCAATCAGAACTTTATCAGGTTTTCAACCAATTCCTCGGTAAAAATTTGGGTGAAGTCCACATCTATAAGAGCCAGCAAAGTACAGTCTTTTGCGAACTAGCTTGCCAACTTCCACTCCGCCTGTTGTTAGCAGAAGATGCATCAGTCAATCAGAAAGTTGTCTTGAGTATGCTCAAGCGCTTAGGATACCGTGCTGAGACTGTCAGTAATGGATTAGAGGTGTTAGAAGCCTTGCAGCGCCAAACTTACGACGTTATCTTCATGGATGTACAGATGCCAGAAATAGACGGTTTGAAAGTAACTCGTCAGATTCGCCAACAATATAATTCCCAGTCTCAGCCCTGGATTATCGCGATGACAGCAGGTGCTATGCGTAACTATCGTCAAAAATGTTTGGATGCAGGCATGAATGATTATATCAGCAAACCCCTACGATTAGAGGATATTGTACAAGCGCTAGAGCGATATCAGCAGTTTCTCAGTACTGATGTCTCCACTGACTAAGCTGTTAGGCATTTAAAAAAGCTAAACAAGCAGGGGACGAAAACTCAAGAATAAAGGTAATAGCATTATCACAGTTTCAATGCTTAACGGCTTACATTAGCTAAAGATATTTAAAATTTGGAGGTAAAATCCATGAAAGCAATAGGTTTAACTCAATATTTACCCATTAACAACGAAAATAGCCTGTTAGATGTTGACATCGCTAAACCTATAGCCAAAGGCAAAGATTTACTGGTACAGGTTAAAGCTGTTTCTGTTAACCCAGTAGATACTAAAGTTCGCTCTGCTAAAGATAAGGTTGAATCTGAACTCCGCATTCTTGGTTGGGATGCAGCAGGTGTAGTGGTAGAAGTTGGAGAAGAAGTAACAGAATTTCAACCTGGAGACGAGGTTTATTATGCAGGAGATATTACTCGTCCTGGTAGCAACAGCGAATTTCATTTGGTGGATGCCAGAATTGTCGGTCGCAAACCCAAGAATTTAGATTTTGCTAATGCAGCAGCTTTTCCTCTTACTGGTATCACTGCTTGGGAAGCCCTGTTTGAAAGACTGAATATTGATAAAAAAGGAGCAGATGCAGGCAAATCAATTTTAATTATCAATGGTGCAGGCGGAGTTGGTTCTATTGCCATTCAACTAGCGAAAAAGCTAGCCAAGCTTAATGTCATTGCTACGGCTTCTCGTCCAGAAACTATCGCTTGGTGTCAAAAACTTGGTGCTGATAAAGTGGTCAATCATAGACATAATCTTGCTGAAGAGATTGATAAAGTTGGTTATCAAAATGTCGATTATATTCTTTGCTTGAACAATACCGATGGTCACTGGCAAGCTATGACTAAAGCGATCAAACCCCAAGGAATGATTTGTTCCATTGTGGAAAATGAACAACCGCTAGATATGGATACTTTAAAAAGCAAGAGTGCTGGCTTTGTTTGGGAATTTATGTTTACTCGCTCGATGTATCAAACAGAAGATATGACAGAGCAAAGTAATTTACTTAATGAGTTGAGTCAACTGATCGAAGATGATGTAATTATTACAACTTGCAATGATGTAGTCAAACCTATTAACGCTAAAAACCTACGGGATGTTCATCAACGTCTTGAAAAGGGTAGAACTATCGGTAAAATTGTTCTGGCCGAATGGAGTTAATCTTTGACAACTTAGAAAAAACAAGAAAATCATCTCAAAACTAACCATCGTTGCCAAAATTAAAGCCAAATCAGATAACGCACTGTTGCTTACGAAACGGAGGTCCAAATAGCCTAAAGCGCAGATTGGGTAAAGGATTCAGAGATGCCGAACCCTTAATTTGTGAGAGATGCGGGTGGTGTGGTCAAACTTTTACCTCCGGTGGTAAGATTAGCCTGGAGCGTAAAATCTATTTAAACTAAAACTATGAAGACCAAACGCGCGGGCGTTGAGTCCCAGCTCCAACTGGTCTCCGAGGTCGCGGTCCTGCGCATCGTTGCCTTGTACGCCTCGGCTTTTGTTGTCTTCGGCTTTGTCATGTCACCGCCGAGTGAGATCTTTGGTGGTCTGATCGATATTATGACGGTGCGGGACGCGCTCATCACTGACTATATCGGTGTCGGCGGTATGGGCGCTGCTTTCGTCAACGCCGGACTCCTCACGCTCATGGCTTGCGTACTCTACCACATTACAGGGGCTCGGATGTCCGGTGTCTCGGTAGCCTGCCTCTTCATTTTGCTCGGATTAGGTCTGTTCGGCAAGAACCTACTCAACGTCTGGTTCATCGTCGCGGGTGTGTTTCTCTACGCGAGATTCAGGAAGGAGTCGTTTGCATCTCACATCAATGTCGCTTTTTTCGGCTGTGCCTTGGCCCCGGTCATCTCGGAGATCCTTTACAGTACTACCATCCCGCTGACGGTGAGACTGCCGCTTGCGGTCTTCACTGCTCTGATTATTGGCTTTGTCTTGCCGCCGGCGGCGGGACAGTTGTTCAAGGCCCATATGGGCTTCAACCTTTACAACATGGGTTTCGCGGCGGGAGTTGTTGGGACCTCGATCGTCGCGCTTTACAAGTCCTACGGCTTCGTCCCCGAGCCGGTAATGATCTGGACTTCAGGGAACAATAACACACTGGCGACGTTTTTGATACTCTTGTTCATCTCAATGTTCCTGGGCGGTATTTATCTTGATCGGGGAGCACTCGGCAAGATGAGAGTTATTCTCAAGTTATCGGGTCAGGCACCGACGGATTTCATTTCCGTGGTGGGTTTCGGAGCGACTTTGGTGAATATGGGTCTATGTGGACTGATCGGTTTAGCTTACGTCCTTCTCGTCAGCGGCGATCTGAACGGACCGACTGTCGGGGGGATCTTGACGCTCGCAGGCTTTGGAGCCTTCGGTAAGCACCCCAAAAACATCACGCCGATCCTGATCGGTGTCTTCATCGGAGCGCTAGCTAAACCTTGGAACCCCAGCGATGCGGCGCTCGTACTGGCGGCCTTGTTTGGGACTACGCTCGCTCCAATCGCGGGACGGTTCGGTTGGCATTGGGGAATCGTCGCTGGATTCATTCACTCCTCTGCAGCGCTCTCCGCTGGCATTGCTCTCGCCGGGCTCAATTTGTACAACAACGGTTTCGCTGCTGGCATGGTGGCTGCCGTACTGGCTCCGGTGATAATGGCAGTCACGTCGCGTGGGACGGATGTCAACCACCGCTAACGCTATCTTTCAATTCATCAAGACAATCGGGCAGATAATATTCCTAAGCCGAGCAAGGCTACTCAGGAGAGAATTTTGCCGAAAATGTCAAAAAAGTGTGTGGAGAGAAAGTTCGAGTTGAAGTGATTAAACGAAACTCGAAGGATTCTCTGATTGAGTTTCTCTCAATGTATTTGTCGGTCTAATCTCTCAACTGCTTATCTAGCCTACACTTGAGACGATTTATT
>JBFRWL010000176.1:0-9209 GCA_051439565.1 Prochloraceae cyanobacterium | reverse complement strand
ATACTGAACGGTAGGTAGGCAGAGGCAGGATCTCAAAAGTTTTTGGCAGGAAGAAAGCCTTCTGTTTAAATACACTTTTAAATTCTCCCTTCTGCCTTCTGCTTATCATGCCTCTGCCCTCACTTTAATGACACAATTAAGCTTTTTGACTAATAGCCTGTCGATAAAGCTTTTGAATTGTTTTGAGAACTTTATCAAAAACTGAAGGATCGGGTTCGTCGGTTGGTTCTAGAAGCTGTAATTTTGTGAGCAGTTTAGCTTCTTCAGCATGAATCAGATTATCACTGTAAATCAATCCACTAATTGCTTCGAGTAAGTTTTGATAATCCTCTTGATTAGGACTATCTCCTAAATATTCTTCTAGCCATTGATAGCACTCGGCTGGCTTTACTGGTTTAATTTCCGATAACAATAATTTAATTTCTGGATCCTCATCTAGCTGATTGTCTTTTGCTCTTCGGTTTAAATGTTCTCGTTCCTCTGGTTGAATGGTGCCATCGATCCAGGCAGCACCAATGAGAATTTTGAGTAATTGTTTGATTTTCTCGTTTTCTGCCATGATTAAAATCCTTTTTTTAATTTGACCATAAAAAAACCGTCCATTTGTTTCTGGTGGGGCCAGACTTTAATTAAACCTCGCTCATCTGCAAAAGCAGCAGCAGGAGAATTAAGTAAAGGTAACTCAATTTGCCAATTGGGCCGATCTTCGAGAAAAGATTGAATTACTGCTTCATTTTCTTTGAAATTTAGAGTACAGGTAGCATACACTAGTCTACCTTCAGGTTTAACCCAAGTTGCCGATCGCTCTAAAATTTCCCTCTGCAATAGGGCAAGTTCCTCGATCTTTTCTGGTGTTTGCCGCCAGCGAATATCGGGATGTCTGTGAACGGTGCCTAGTCCAGAACAAGGCGCGTCAATCAAAACCCGATCTGCTAGATTAGTAAACTTAGATAAGCTGCGGCTGTCCGCAGGGCAAACTTGAATTGATTTTAATTGCAAGCGCCGAGCGTTTTGTTTGAGTTTAGCCAGACGTTTGGCCGAGCGATCGCAAGCCCAAATAGTTCCTCGATCGCCCATTATCTCAGCTATGTGGGTGGTTTTTCCTCCTGGTGCAGCACAAGCATCAATGACCGCATTACCAGGTTGAGGATCGAGCAGGTGAGTAACTAACTGGGCGCTACTATCTTGAACGGTCCACCAACCTTGATTATAACCGGGTAAATTTTGAATTGAACCAGTACCGCCAGTTATTCTTAATGCTTGAGGTAAGTAGGGAAGACGAGAAACATTTACACCAGTACCAACTAATGCTGCTTCCACTTCCTCGATCGAGGTTCGCATTATATTCACCCTGAGGTCAATAGCTGGCGGTTGGTTAAACCACTCGCATAGTTTGTCTGTCTGTTCTAATCCTAACTCTTCTTGCCAGATTTCTATCATCCAGTCGGGAAAGCTATGTAAAATACCCAGACGTTCGATCAGGTCTTGAGGCAATTGCAAAGGATCGGCATCTTTAGCTGCTAAACGCCCATATTGCCGCAATACACCATTAACAACTCCAGTCAGATTTTGGCAACCATTTTCTTTTGCCAGTTCTACGCTAGTATGAACCGCAGCAGCATTGGGAATCTGAGTTAGATAGCGCAACTGGTAGAGACCTAAATGGAGAATAATTCGCAGGAAGGGGGGTTGCTGGCGTGCTTTCTTTTTACCTAGTTGGTCAATAAGACTGTCAAGCGATCGCCGTCTGCGGACTATCCCATAAACTAATTCACAGGTCAAACTTCGGTCCACACTGCTAAGATCTGCATGACCTAAGGCGCGATCGAGAGCAATATCAGTATAAGCTCCCCGTTGATAAATATCACGCAGAGCAATAAAGGCAATTTGCCGAGGATTTTGCCTAGATTTTACATCTTCCACTATGAGTGATTAAACAGACTTGATACGATCGAGAGTGCGAACAATTGTAGCTAAAAATCTGACACTATGGAAAAAGGTCTTTTATGGTTGCCTCTACTAGTTATATTTTTCTGGCTAGCATGGACTGGTTGGAATGAATACCAAAAAATTGAAGCCTATCGCGTCTGGGCACAACAGTACGAGCGGACAAAGTACGATATTTATGCTGTTTTAGGGCAAAAGGGCAGAGAATTAACCTGGGGCAAACCCACTCGTTCTGGACCTGTAGAGCTCAACACTTTTTCTCTTGATGAGGTAGGAGAAATTCGGCTTCTCGTTAACAAGCAACCAGTTGACTTAGAAAATCTCCCTAGTAAAGGTTCGGCAGCTTTGGAATTTAATTTGAGCCGCGACAGTCTTGCCATTCAAATTCCCTTTACTGAAATTCCCTTGGCAGCAGAATGGAGAACATATTTACAGCAACAATTACAGCTAGCAAGAGAACACCAAGGTGAATCTAATAATTAAGTATACCTAAGCTACCTGCTAGTTGTTACTTCTCACTTCTGACCTCTGACTCCTAAATTATCAATAAATGCGATGCAGAACGTAATCAGTAAGTTCAATCAGGGCTTGAGAAGATTCTGAGTTCTTCAGGCAAGCTAAACTTTTCGCTGCTTGGAGGGCGTGGTAAGAAGCTAATTCACGGGCGCGATCGATACCATTACTTTCTCTTACTAAAGAGAGAGCTTCTTCTATATCATCATCTTTGCTAAATTGTCGCTCAATTAAGGTTTTTAAGTAGGGCTTTTTCTCCATAGCATATAGCACTGGAGCAGTAAGATTACCGCTGATTAAATCAGACCCTGCTGGTTTGCCTAATACCTCTGTGGAAGCAGTAAAATCTAAAATGTCGTCAACGATTTGGAATGCTAAACCAAAATGACGTCCATAAGCATATAAGCTGTTTGCCACTTCTTCTGTAACTTGGCTGAGTAACCCGGCAGCTTTACAACTGTTAGCAATTAATGATGCTGTTTTGTAGTAACTCTTTTCTAGATAGTTTTCTAGAGAGATATCGGCATCAAATCGATTTAGTCCTTGCTGAATTTCTCCTTCGGCAAAGTCGCGGATAACTTCTGAAAGGAGTTTAACTACCTCGAGGTGATCGAGATTGGCTAAATACCAAGAGGATTGAGCAAATAAGAAATCACCTGCTAGTACTGCAATCCGATTGTCAAATAGACTGTTTACCGTTGGGACATTGCGACGGATTTCTGCTTCATCGACTACGTCATCGTGTACTAAGCTCGCAGTGTGAATCATTTCTGTAATTTCTGCCAAGCGTCGATGACGTGGGGTTATTTCTTTATCTAGCATGGTTGCTCGCGAAACCAGCAACACAATTGCAGGTCTAACCCGCTTTCCTCCTGCCCCAAACAAATGTTCTGCCGCCGCCCCCAGGATCGGATGTCGGGCACCTACCAGTTTGGTGAGATTATCTGTCAAGATACGCAGGTCTCTATCAACAGGGGCAAATAAAGAGGTTACTGAAATCATTAGTTAGCCAGCTCTGGCACAGTAGTTACGAAAGTTTACATATCCTTATATTTATTTTAAGCTAATGCTTTCTTAACTGGTAAATTTTGTTTGTCTCATTATAGATAAAAAGCCAAGAAAAAATTATATTCCTCATAAAAGCTGGGGATCATGTGTTAATCTTATAATGAGGATTCTAAGAAATTCCCATTAAGCTAAATCCTGAAAAAAGCGGAAATACTATTAAGCCGCATTAAGGGTTAGGCTAATTTGAAAGCGGATATCTAAATCCAAGATCATTTGAGAGCAATTCTCATCTAGAAGTTACTCGAGAACTATATATTGCTTTGCTAGCTCTGTTAGATAGCTGGCTTCTGCTGTACTGTCTAAAATTTACTGCGGTGTGAGGCGCAGCATAGCAGTGGTGTTCTTGGGTAAATTAAGTTGGTTTATTCCTCTAGCTAGCCATCAAATTAAGAACATTGTTTCTGAGCGGTTGCTGAAGCTGGGATTTTTAACCCAGACTATTTCCTGTTATTCCCTGTACTCTCTAGTTTTCTATTCATTGCGGAGATATGACTGTACTGATTTTGGTTCTAGCCATTGTTTATTTAGCGACAATTTACTTGCTCTTAGCGCTAGCTCGACGCTCCAAAAAGGTTACTTCAACCTCGACTCGCGACGTTGGTTAGATAAAGAGCTTATAATAATAAGTAGCGTAGACTAGCACTACCTACTTATTTAGTATAATTTATTCTCTAGACTCCAAACTCACCGTTACAGTTGACTGGAGTTGGAGACAAACTTTTTCTATACTTGGACTATATCCTAGCCACTGTCGCGAGAGCTGACCAAACTTTTGTGGAGAACCACTAACACAAAAGCGAGTGGGTAAAGCAGAACTGATATTTTTCAAGCCCATCAGTTCCAGTTCTCGATCGGCAGCAGCAACTACATATTTAGCTGGGTCAATTATTTGTATTGAAGCTGGTAAGATTTTCCTCAATACAGTTGCCAAATGTCGATAGTGAGTACAGCCATAGATAAGGGTATCAATTTTTTGTTCCAGTAAAGGTTGAAGATACTGCCTTGCCACTTCAAAAGTATAAGCATCTTGAATGCGGTTTTGTTCAATGAGAGGAACGAATTCTGGACAGCCTACTTGCCAGACTTTCGCTGTGGAATCAATTTCTTGAATTGCATGACGGTAGGCGTTACTAGCAGCAGTAGCTGGCGTAGCAATTACTCCAATACGTTTGCCTGCTCTCACAGCAGCACGGGCTCCTGGCAAAATTAGTCCTAAAATCGGCAGTGAAAATTCAGAACGTACTATATCAAGGGCTAAAGCTGAGCTGGTATTGCAAGCCATGACAACCATTTTTACACCCTGCTGAGTCATCCAGCTCAGAATTTCGCGCACGAACTGCAAGATTTCTTCTCGGGAGCGGTTACCGTAAGGAAGTCGAGCGCTATCGGCAAAGTAGAGAATTGATTCGTTAGGTAATTGTCGATAAAGTTCTCTCAAAACGGTAACACCGCCAATGCCACTATCAAAAATGCCAATTCGACTGGGTTGAAATTCTCTCATTGATTGGGTTTTAGAAAATACCTATCGTCGGGTTTGCCTAATATACTGTAGGATGCCATTAGCGATCGAGCGTGACATTTGTTCGCGATATCTAGGGTTCTTTAGTTTAACCGCATCGTCGCGACCTGTGAGAAAACCAACTTCAACTAAAACTGCTGGCATTGAGGACTTTCTCAGGACGTAGAATCTGGCCCGTCGCATGCCGCGATCGTCAATATTAACACTACGCAATATATTCTTGTGAATCGTATTGGCTAAATTGCGACCGCTGTTATAGTAGTAGGTTTCCAAGCCATTCACGTCTGGACGGCTGAGGTTAATAGCATTAGCATGAATACTGACAAATATATCTGCTCCTGCTCGGTTTGCCATGTCTGTACGTCCTCCGAGGCTGACAAAGTAATCGCTGGTGCGGGTCATGATTACTTTTACCCCTGCTTGCTCTAAAAACTTACTTACCCTTTTAGAAATGGGCAGGACAATATCTTTCTCTCGCACGCCGCCAATGCCAATAGTCCCAGGGTCTTTTCCACCATGTCCTGGATCGATAACTACGACAACTTTTTGATTGGGAAGGCGAGAACGAGGATAATTACTTATTCTGCTTGAAGAAGGATAACTAGGGGTGAATGGTCGATCGATCAAGCTAGCAGGTACTAACTGTCGCATTTCCAGAGCTAAAAGTTGATTATTAGTTCGCTCGAGTTGCCCAACCCGAACTCCTAAAGATGGCTTAACTATAATCTCGACCGTTCTTCCATCTTTCTGGCGAACACGTAACTGAGAAATAGGACTATCTTTTGTGAGTCGAGGTCCTTGGAAGCGGTCTGCTAGTCGAGCATTGACAATTTTAATTTCGTAGACACCGAGGCGGCTATTCCAGCTTCCCTGAGCTTTAAGTTGTTGCTCTGACTTAATTAATAGCTGAGGTTGTCGGCTATTGCTGTTAACTAGCTCTAGGGAGCTAACCAGAGGCAATTTAGAAGTACTACTAGTAGTACTTCTCGAAGTTATGCGCCGAGAAGAATTTCTCTGAGTCTCAGTACTGATTGCTCCTCCTTTGGGCATGAGAACCAAACCGCCAAGTCTACTGAAATAACCTCCCCAATTGGGGCTATTTTCGCTCACATTTAAGGTAAGACGGGCTATGGCAGGAGAAGTTGAGTCTTGAGAAAATTGTATGGCTTCAACTTGGTGGCGATTAACTGCGATCGAGCGGGATTTTAGATTTGCCGGCAGCTCAATCCCTTCTAGGTAAAAGTTAATCTGGCGGCGATCGGCACTACGTTTGGCAATAATCTTATTCGATTTGTTCCCATCAATGCCCACGAAGATATCCTTCTTTCTGACCTCTAAAGAAGGCGATTGAGTTTGGCTTCTTGCAGTTCGGGAACTTAAGGAAGTAGGAACGCGATCGCTAGATGGCTTATTTGGTCGGGAACTGGGAAGAGACAGCGTTTGGGGACTGGGACGAGTAGGAAGGCGATCGCTAGAGGGTTTATCTCTTAGGGAACTGGGAAGTAAGAGTGAAGTTTTTTCAGGTTTTGGTAAGTTAACAAACCAGCGAGTAGAGGAAATTCCCTGGAATCTTACTTGTTTTGGGTCGATGGTGTAGCCCGGTGCTAATTCAACTACTATGCGAGCAGTTTGGGAATTAAACTGCCCCGCCCTGACGCTTGTTATCTTCTCCCCTACCGACCGATTTACAGTGGAACTTCCTAGAGTTGTATTGGGCAAGTCTATCACCAGACGAGTAGGATTGGCGATCAGTTGTGCCGTTGGTTGTACGTCCTCGTCAGTAGTAAAGATTAGTTGATTGCGATTGGAGTCGAATCGCCAAAATAGTAGCTTTCCTGCTTGTACAGGTGAAGAAAATAGAAAAACACTTAAACAACTTAGTATTAGCCAGTGAAGTCTCACAATTGTTACTCCTCACAGAAAATGTGCTGCACTCTTGGCATGATATTTGCTTATTCAGGTTAGCTTAACTAGTAATACCCAAATATTTCTTCTATGTCAGACTTGATTGAAACATATTATTACCCAAGCAGCTATCCTCTGGGTGTATTATTTGTAAACTTTAGGTATAACATCTGCTGCAATTATCAACTAAAATCGACGAAAATCAAGTCCTATAAGTTTCACGGTTGACATAAACTTAACTTCAATGAGATCGGAGTAGTATATGTTTATACCAATTTCGTTTAAGATTGCTACACTTCGGTTAGGAAAGGAAACAGGGAACAAAAGATGCTCCAGAATTGAAGTGTAGCAGTATTTTTTGAAATTGGTATTACTTTTTTGCTATTAAAGAAGGCAGGAGACACCAAGGGCTACTGCAGCGTAGGTAGCGCGATCAGCAGAAGGAAATAATTAGTGGAGAAAAAGACCCTTGCTCTCTTCAATCGATCCCAAGTTCTTGCCTTTGTCAGAATGTTTTTCCTTCTGCATCCTGCCCTCTGCCTTCTACCTTCATTGAATCTTTTCTACTTCCTCACGTAAGGAAGGTTGTGAACTCGGCTGCGAAACAGGTCCTGGCTCTTTAAATACAAGCCGTAACAAAGGAGGTGCCAAAAAAGTAGTCAAGATAACCATCATAATAATTGCTGCCTCTGTAGATTCTGAGAGAGCGCCACTAGCTGCACCTACACCAGCAAATACCAGTCCTACTTCACCCCTGGGAATCATCCCTACTCCAATAGCTAGTTTATTCAGCTCTGGTTGACCGAAGACAGTAAAACCAGTGATTACTTTACCAAAGATAGCAACCACAATCAGAAAAGTAGCGAGAATCAAAGCTTGTCGATTACTGGGAACTGCTGGGTTCAAGACCCCTAGATCGGTTTTTGCTCCTACACAGACAAAGAAAATTGGTACCAGAATATCAGCAACTGGAAGCACTTGTTCTTCTAATTCTTTGCGCTTTTCAGTTTCTGCTAGAACTAAACCAGCAGCGAAAGCACCCAAAATTGCTTCCAATTGAATAGCAGTGGCAATGTAAGAGAGGGTAAAAGCAAAAATTAAGCCAGTTAATAATAACTGACCACGAGTTTTCATCTGCTTAACCAGTCCGACAAAGTAGGGACTCAAGAAACGACCAATTAAAATTGCCCCAATCAGAAAAGCACCAGCGCTAATAATCAAGTAAACAATATTAATAACTTCAATTTCACCAGTTTTGACCAGACTGGCAACTACAGCTAAAATGACAATACCTAAAACGTCATCGAGAACAGCAGCACCAATAATAATCTGACCTTCTTTAGAACTAAGACGGTTTATTTCTGCTAGTACTTTGGCAGTAATACCGATGCTAGTTGCGGTTAGAGCAGCACCTGCAAAAATTGCTGGGACAATGGGAACGCCAAACAGATAAACTAGACCTGCTGTACCTGTGGCAAAAGGGGCAACGACGCCGACAACAGCAACAATAGCAGCCTGAGGACCAACGCGAATTAATTCTTTGAGATCCGATTCTAAACCGATTTCAAACAAGAGAATTATCACCCCTAGTTCTGCGAGTAGGGAAATAATTTCACTTTGTGTGGCAAAAACCGAGTCAGCAGCTTCGGGACTGAGATGAGCAGTTTTCTGGAGAAAGTCGATAATTAAGGAATCACTTGCACTAGCGCCACTTTCGGGAAAGACCAGCACTCCCAAAGCAGAAACGCCAACTACCACACCGCCAACCAATTCACCTAAAACAGGCGGTAAATTGATGCGAGCGCAAATTTCGCCGCCAAGTTTACTGGCAAAATAAATTACAACTAAACTTAGCAGTACTCCTGCTAAAACCAGAGAACCTGTGTCGGTATCTGTTTCTGTTGTTGCTAGTAGAGGATAGTTAGTTAGCAAAGAAAATGGAGATAAGTGTGAGTAGTGGTAGTTAATCGACAAGGTTATATCAGCCATGTGTTGGGCAAGAATCACTTTAATATAATTTACAAGCTTATTCAGCAAAGATCTCTCTTATCTATTTGCTTCTCGCTGTCGAAAAAATTACAGCAGAAGGAAACATATCTCAAGAGATATAGAGATGTTAAGTAATTTTAACAATCTTTGCATTCTTGAATTGTAGATTTTAAATATATAGCCGTTCGCTATTCACAAATGAACAGGGTGTGGGGGGTGTGGGGGGTGTGGGGAGTGTGGGAAGTGTGGGGAGTGTGGGGAGTGTGGG
>JBFRWL010000175.1:0-9314 GCA_051439565.1 Prochloraceae cyanobacterium | reverse complement strand
TGCTCGATAGTTTTGTTGTGCAAATTGTCGATCAGGTTGTAGCGGGCAAAAGCTGATACGGCTGGAGCAGTAGTGTAAAGTAGGGCAATAAATAATAGCGCCCAGCCAGCAGAATAACGAGCCGAACGAGTATCGGGAACGGTATAAAAGCGGACAATTACGTGGGGAAGTCCCGCTGTCCCTACCATCAGCGCAATGGCGATCGCCAAAACATCCAGCATTGACTTGTTGACAAAGGGTTTCGTATATTCCGCAAAACCCAAATCCACCTGAACTTGGTTGAGTTCGCTAACAATATCGCTGAAACTAAAAGCTAACTGGGGGATAGGATTGCCCGTAAGGATCCAGGCGATCGCAAAAGCTGGAATCAGATAGGCAAAAATCAAAATCGTGTATTGAGCCACCTGAGTCCAAGTAATGCCTTTCATACCTCCCAAAACGGCAAAAAAGCCCACTATCACCATGCCAATGACCACGCCAGTATCGACGTTCACTTGCAGAAAGCGACTGAAAACGATTCCCACTCCCCGCATTTGCCCAGCAACGTAAGTCAAGGAGACGAAGATAGCAGCCACAACTGCCACTACACGAGCGGCATTAGAATAATACCTATCCCCGACAAAATCAGGCACCGTGTATTTGCCGAACTTCCGCAGGTAGGGGGCTAGTAACAGCGCCAGGAGTACAAATCCTCCCGTCCAGCCGATTAGATAGATTGAGCCATCATAGCCTAAGAAGGAGATTAGCCCCGCCATAGAAATAAAGGAAGCGGCAGACATCCAGTCAGCAGCAGTAGCCGCACCATTAGCAATAGCTGGAACCCCTCGATCGGCTACGAAAAAGCCCTTACTATCTCGAACCCGCGATCGCCAACCGATGTAAAGGTAAACAATCAAAGAAATAGAAACAAATAAAAAAGTCCAGGCTTCAACTGGCATAGTTTCCCCTCACATTTGATGTTATTTGCGGTTGTTATATTTGCGGTCGATTTTATCCATCAAGACAGCATAAATGAAAATTAGGGCAACAAATACAACTATGGAACCTTGCTGTGCTATCCAGAAACCGAGGGGAAGACCGCCAAAACGAAAGGTATTCAATGGTTGCACTAGCAAGATGCTACATCCCAGTGAAACTAGCCCCCAAACAATTAACAGATTGCGAATTAAAGCTGTATTGGCACGCCAGTAAGCTCAACGATTACCTTGATTCATCTACTTTTTTTAATAATAAGATTATTTACTACTCTATTTTCTAAATTTTGTCAAATCTATAATTCTGTGCTTACCGCTACTTTGGTTTTATTTCAAGAGAAACACAGTTAGATTGGTACAATACGAAGACTAGCAAGTTGATTTAATAGTAGCAATCAGTTCTAGTTTTTTAGTTCAAATTGCTTGGTATAAATACTGGATTTTTCAGTCAGAATGCTGTTTATAGAATTGGGAAAATTTCCGATTATTAGAGATAAAGATAAATTGCTAAAGTCCCGTTAAGTCAAAGTTGGGCGTTTCATCTCTTCTCAAAGATTCAATCTCTTCAATTAAATTGGGCTGGTCAAGCTGACTTTACTGTTCTGACTCTACACTTACTGCTGAACGTTAGCCATATCCCTATATTTATCAAGTATCTTATCTACCATTATTGCTTGTTTGAAATGCTGTTTATCAGATAAATCCATCTCTGATTCATCAAGTATTTCAGTAGCCCTTTTAAACAGGTCATTACATATTTGAGGGTCGAGAAGCTTTTTAATTATTGGCTCACAATACTTTTCCATCTTCTTCTGGCTGTTTAGAGGGGGCACTTCTCTATCTTCTGCCAGTAATCTAAATACCATAAGTAGATGAAACTTTACTTTCCTATAGCGACCATCAATAGATCCCGACCTAAAGAGTGAATCAATTTTATAGAACGCAAGCCCTGACAAATAGTATGGGGCATAACTATGGTCTTCTTTGAAGATTTTTGAACCTTGTGAGCCAAGCTTTTTAGCTATGCTGCCAAAGAAACTGGTTACCAAGTGGGGATTTTGAAGAAATATTGCCGAGAAAGACTTGATTTGGTTTGCTACCGTTATGATCCTATTTTTCACAACAGTATTATCGTTACTATATTGCTTTGCCCTTCTTTCGTAGTAGAGTTTTCCATCCCCTTCAGTTGCAGCGTAATATAACTCTAGATTTCGTTGAAAATCAGACAAAACAGCTAACTGCTCAGTTTTGATAGCTGTTTGACTATTAGTAGCTAAGGTTATCTGACTCTTTACAGAATCATTATCTGTCACGATCAGCCTAAATGGAACGTACAAACTCTGAATATTCTCATTGTTGCGATTTTGATAGAGTATATTACTTGTTTGGCAACCATTAACTATTTGGAAATCAGAAATAATAAACTTATTTCCAGAAGTTTTTAATGAGTTTGCAACAACAGTGACTCCATTATTAAATACAACGAATCGTTCAGAATTTTCACTTTCAAGGGTAGAGCTTATTTTACTATTTACTGGATTTTCAGGACCTTGAAAGTCACGCACATTATCATCAAATATACTACGAATATTATCATTATCATCAATAAGAATTTTTTTGAATTCAGAGAAAGCTACTCTACCATAGTATGCTTCATTAATACCTTTTATCTCCGGTAAAGTTACCTTTTCACTGAAAATAAACTCGGCAGCATTAGGAGTTTTAGTTTGTCTATATAACTTACTAAGTTCTGTCGCTCCTGTTGGATAAAAATTAATCTCTTCAAAAATATTATAAGTTTCAAGATCATTTTTAGCCGCATTGATAATAGCTAGATGATTTGGATCATTGTTCCAGCGACCTGTTGTTACGTAATACATTCTACACTTGGGCTCTTCTTTGAAATTAGCAGCTTGATTCAATAGAAAATCTGATATTTCAGCAAATTTTGTTATATCGTCATTTCTTATCAAACCAGGGTTTTCAGAGAAGAAATCTTTTACTCCAAAACAGAATGCATTAATTTCTTTCGAATCAAAAGAAGATCAAGTTTTCGACTGCACAAATATATAAGTAACTTCAATATAACCATTTTGCTTTAAAAGGTCTGAAACTTCCTCAATATCTTCTACCATATAGCCGTTAACAATAATCCCGATACCATCAATACCCGTATCATTTCCCGAGCCTATTGTCACTGTTCTAGCATCAAAAGTTCGATTATATTCTTTTGAAAAAGTGCAATAATTTGAAAATAACTCAAAGTCTTTTTCAATGCCTTGTGAGCTTATATCTTGAAGGGCTAGAAAATCATTAACTAATTGTTTCGTGATTCTATCCATAATTATCTTTACGCGATCGGCTAAACAAATCTATTATTGGTCAGCTTAATTTGTTCCGTCAACTCTACAATGAAATTCTGATTTCAAGTACTGTTTTCAACGAAATAACCAATGTTGGCAATACTGATGTCAGTGCTACGGTTGTACCCACCTTAAGCTGGATTAAAACTCAATCAGCAATTGATCGAGTCTTTGTCAACAAATTAAGAAAGGCATTGTAAACTATTACTGACCCTCATCGGCGAGGACGACCGATAGTTGTAATATAGATCACTGCTTCATCATCTGGAATGCCTAAAACTTGATTGACAAGATCATCAAAGAAACCGCCAATTCCACTTACTCCTAAACCGAGGTGAATAGCCGCCAGATTTAGTCGCTGTCCTAAATGACCTGCATCCATATGCAGATACCGATAAACCCGATCGCCCCACTTACTCACCGCCTGCTGTAAATCTGCCGTATGAAATACTACAGCCGCCGCATCCCTACCTAAATCTTGCCCCAGACACAAGAAATGCAAATCGCGCCGAAAGTTTTTAAAGCGAATCTGGCGCAACTCCTGAGCTTTAGGAGCATAATAATAACAGCCCTCTTCTAAGCCACTTACTCCAGAGACCGCTACAAAAGTTTGAATCAAATCTAAATCGAAATAGTCTGGCGAACCATCCAAACCTCGATGGAGATAATCCTGGGGTTGATAAGTAAAGTTTAGTAATGCCTTGAGTTCCTCTAGAGTTAAATCTGCACCGCTGTAGGTGCGAGTAGAACGTCGCTTCAAGATTGTTGACTCTAATTCTGAGAGTTGTTCTCCCCAGTCAATGGGGTTTGTCTGAGTGGGAATTTTCAGACAAAAGGGAAAATTGTATTTATCTTCCAGGGATATTGCTTCTTTTTCCCGAACTGTAGAGGTTGGGGGTGTGGTACGCTCGATCTGGGTTGCTCGATGGAAATAGTAAAGTAATTCTCCATCGGGGATAGCGGGATAGTCAGTTTCAACGCCGGAAGACAAAGCCGCAGCACTCTGAGGAATATCCTGTTGATTGTCGAGCAAATCTGCCAAAGCAATAACTGTAATTACCCCCTCTTCATCTGGATTGAGATAGAGTAAATTATTCATCGCCTCATCCTGAAAACCCCCAATTAGATGGGGTCGATAATCAGCGATCGCGCTAGCTAACTCGATATTACCCAGTAAATGACCAGTATCTAAAAAAATCCGCCGATAGGCTCGATCTTCGTAACGCCACGCCGAACGATAGAAAATTGCAGTGGTGACAATTGCTAGCTGGGTATTTTTAAGAGCAGAGTGAGAAAAACAGGCTTGCTCTAACTCAGACCAAACTTGACTTTCCCAAAAATTTACCACTGAATGAGTTTGAGCTTGATAGTTATATAATCCTGCTGGTAGTAGGGGAGTACCGCGAGAAATCAAATATACTTCGGCAGGATACAATCCTCCTGCTGAGGGCGCTGAACGCAGATAGATTGGCGCACCAAGGGCGGTCGGAATTTTGGCCGTTAAGCCATAGCTCAATAGCAGCAAGCGGGATAGCCGTCGCCAGTCGAGAAGATTAGCACCAGCAGACGGGTCTAGGTTATCTGATAGGTAGGGTTTGAGGTCGAAGGTATTGCCAATTTTGTATTCTTTAAAAGGCGCTGGCTGGTTTTCCCAGTCTAGGGTTCTATTTTTGGCGGCGATCGTCTCTGGATGATACTTAGTACGCTCGTGATAGTGTTGGGCGAGGGATACTTGTAAATTTGGCATGATTGCTAACAGATAAAACTAATTCAATGACGCTGAGGCATCTTCCAGGCTTGCCAATACTTTAATTCCATATTCTTCCTCAAACACATCTTTTTTGTAATTCAGACTCCACATTTCCAAACTGCAGTCATCATTTGCATCCGAGGGAATTAAGTAGAAGTGTAGTTCTCGGCGATCGCGATCGTAGTCGCAGGTAAATTCTCTAATCGCACCAATTTGCCGTCGATCGAGAGCGATTGCTAAACGCAAGATAGCACTTAACTGATTGACTAACTGCCGATATTGTTTGTTAGGTAAGTTGCGATAATTTTCGTGCTTTTTCTTGGGCTTGCTCTTGCGATGATAGCGAGCTAAATTAGCAATTACTTCTAACTCTACTTCACTAAAGCCCAACAGCTCAGCATGACGAATTAAATAGTAAGAATGCTTGTGGTGAGCTGCATGAGAGATATATAGGCCACAATTATGCAAAATAGCAGCCGCCCACAGCAATTGCCTTTGTTGGCTACCCCAATAATGAAGCTCTCCTTGAGTTTGGTCAAACAGATTCAGAGCAAAACCAGCAACTCGCTCGGCATAATCTAGCTTAACCTGATATTTATAGGCAATTTTCATGACGCTGCGTTCACGTACTTCACTTTGATATTGCAGCCGACTTTCAATTAAACCGTGGGAGAGCATCCAATCCACAATCATGCCTTCTCGCAGGGATCGCTGGCAAATCATTACTGAATCGAGATCGAGCATGGTCATTGCTTCGAGAAGAATCAGCGTACCAGCAAGGATAATTTCGGCTCGCTTGTCCGAAATTCCTGGAATGGCAAAACGCCGTTCGTAATTCATCGAGGCAAAGCTCTCAACCATTTTTTTGATATCTTGACGGCTAATCTGATATCCGTTGAGGGGATTAGGAATTACTCCCAACTTGTAAAGAGAGTGAATCGTCGCTAGAGTCTCGATCGTCCCCGAAGTTCCTACCATCAGAGGCACTTCACCTGTTCGTAAAGCCAAGCGCAACTGCTCGACTGGACGTTCGAGCATTAAGTGTATGTAAGCGCGTAAGTAGTGAAACTCTTCCTGGCTAATAGGATCGGTGGTAATGAATTCTCGTGTCAGGCGTACTGCTCCCACCTTAGTACTGCTCAAAAAACGAGCTTCCTGACTGTCAGCGAGAATTAACTCAGTAGAGCCGCCACCAATATCTATGATGACGTAAGGTCGAGGCTCGAAGTTCATGTTGGACAAAACACCTAAGTAAATCCGCCGTGCTTCTTCTTGTCCAGAGATAAGGTTAACAAATATGCCCAACTCAGATTCAATTCGTTGCAAAAACTCTCGACCATTGGGTGCTTCTCTAGTGGCGCTGGTGGCGACAGCTACAATTTGATCGGCATTAAGGCTTACGGCTAAATCCTGACAGCGTCGTAGTGCTGCCAAGGATCTGTCCATAGCTTCGGCGGTTAAATTGCCCGTTTTTGGATCGCGATCGCCTAACCTGACTGTATCTTTTTCTCTAGTAATAATAGTAAAAGTTGGTAGCCTAGGCTCAATCTTCACGACTACCATATGGATGGAGTTAGTACCAATATCAATAGCGGCAAGAATAATATTTTCTTGCCTATCAGCATTGTTAGGAGTTGCTCCATTCACTTGAAATTTTCCCCGAGAATCGATCTTCATACTTTCTCCACATCAAACCCAAAATAACGATATAACTTAAAGGGACTGCTTGATAAGTGCCTCTCAAAATTATGGTGACCCAGTATCAACAACAAGAACCTACTTGGTTAAGTATTATTAGACTGTTACGGTGGCATCAACCAGAAGGACGGCTAATTTTAATGATTCCTGCCCTTTGGGCGGTATTTCTAGCTGCAGAAGGAACTCCCCCACTAACTCTAGTAATAATAATTATCTTGGGTAGTTTAGTCACCAGTGCGGCAGGTTGCGTAATTAACGATCTCTGGGATCGCAATATCGATCCTGAAGTGGAAAGAACTCGCACTCGTCCCCTCGCCTCCCGTGCTATTTCGGTTAAAACTGGCACGATCGTGTTTTTTCTTGCTTTTGCAGGCGCTGCTATGCTCGCCTTTTACCTCAACCCCCTCAGCTTTTGGCTTTGCTTTGCTGCTGTTCCGGTAATTATCTGTTATCCTTTGGCCAAGCGAGTCTTTCCCGTTCCCCAACTTGTCCTCTCGATCGCTTGGGGTTTTGCGGTTCTGATTAGTTGGAGTGCGGTGACAGAAAACCTAGTCGCACCTACCTGGCTGTTGTGGGGGGCTACAGTGCTTTGGACCCTGGGATTCGATACAGTTTACGCTATGTCCGATCGCGAAGACGATCTCAAGATTGGAGTTAACTCCAGTGCTTTATTCTTTGGTGATCGCGCTGCTGACGCTGTGGGAATCTTTTTTGCTGGTACTGCGATACTATTTGCCTCTGTTTGTATCCTTAAGGAGCTACAGCCAACTTTTTGGCTTGCCTGGGTTATTGCTGTCATTGTCTGGATTTGGCAGTATATTCGCCTGCGCCAGCAAGATATCCCTAAATTAGTTTACGGTCAAATTTTCCGCGAGAATGTTTGGCTTGGATTTGTTTTACTAGCTGGGATAATTATCAGTTCAGTGTTTGGCGGCTAGATTTATACTAATTTTCCTTATGGGAAGCTACAGATGATGATTAGGGGGAGAGGGGGAGAAACAACAAACAGCCAACAGCAATCAGCTTCCTTTACCGATAGCCACTTTAAAGAAAATTATATGTCTACAGCTATTGTTACTGTTCCCGCCACTACTGCTAATCTGGGACCTGGTTTTGACTGTCTGGGGGCAGCTTTAAATGTCTACAACCAGTTTAAGTTTGCACTTACTCAAGATACTGCACCACAAGCAGAGGTGAAGATTGCAGTTACAGGAGTTGAAGCTGAAAAAGTCAGTGCGGATAAGGACAATTTAGCTTATCAATCTTTTGTTAAGTTTTACCAACACTTAGGAAAAACACCGCCAAGTGTAGAGATAGAGATTAAGTTAGGTTTTCCTTTAGCCAGGGGATTGGGTAGTTCAGCAACAGCAATCTTAGGTGGATTATTAGGAGCGAATCAACTAGCTGGAAATCCGCTAACTACCGAGGAAATAATCAAGTTGGCGATCGCCATAGAAGGTCATCCTGATAATGTAGTGCCTGCTTTGTTGGGCAATTGTCAGTTATCAGTCGCTCAAAGCAATAATTGGCAATTTTGTCAAATTCACTGGCATCAGGACATTGTCCCGGTAGTAGCCATACCCGATTTTGAACTCTCGACACAACAGGCAAGAGCAGTACTGCCAGTTGAAATTAGCCGTGCTGACGCTATTTTTACTCTTGGTCGCATAGGGTTGCTCATACAAGGCTTGCAAAATAATCGCGGCGATTGGTTGAGAATAGCAATGGAAGATAAGCTCCATCAACCTTATCGTCAAAAATTAATTCGCGGCTACGAGGTTGTCAAATCTGCTGCCCTATCTGCTGGCGCTTATGGACTAGTTATTAGTGGCGCGGGACCAACTTTACTAGCTTTGACTAATTCTCCTCAAGCACCAGAAGTGGCTTCTGCGATGCAAGATGCTTGGAAGACTCAAACAGTGACAGCCCAAGTACTTTGTCTATCTGTAGATACTCAAGGAGCAACGATTAAATAGTAAGTTCTCGTCAGGCAGAATTCTAAAGACCAGATAAATTTTTGAGCAAAAAATTTAATTTCTCTACTTTTTCACTTTTTTGTCTAGACTTTGTTACCTTTTGTTATTAATATAAGTTTACATAGAGAAATTTAAGTTTATTTTCCTAATCGAATAATGATTAGTACCCAATTTCCTTGGCTCACAACCATAATTTTCCTACCCCTTCTCGCTTCCCTAGCGATTCCCTTGATTCCCGACAAACAAGGGAAAAACGTTCGCTGGTATACCCTGGGGGTAGCCTTAGCCGATCTAGCATTAGCAATCTACGCCTTCTCCAGCAACTACAGCTCAAAGACTAGCGAATTTCAGCTAGTAGAAAGCTATAGCTGGATCCCACAATTAGGAATTAACTGGTCAGTAGGTGTCGATGGGATCTCGATGCCCTTAATTATCCTGGCTTGTTTCGTTACCACTCTGGCACTATTAGCCTCCTGGCGAGTGGAAAATAAGCCCCGGCTGTTTTACTTCCTGATGCTGGTACTCTACAGCGCCCAGATCGGAGTATTCGCCG
>JBFRWL010000174.1:0-8749 GCA_051439565.1 Prochloraceae cyanobacterium | reverse complement strand
AAAGCGATCGCGCAGGGCCTCGCCTTCAGTGAGATCGCGGTTGCTAATTAAGGAACTAAGTGCATTTTGTCTAAGTTGTTCTTTATTGCTAATAAATCCTTCTACAGAAGCGCGATCGTACCATTGTCTTAATTGAGTGTTGGAATGTTCTATCTGAGATATTCTCTGATTCATTAAGAAAATGACGTTTTGCAATTGTTGTAATCGTACATTGATGGTGTTGCGGTCTAAAATAAGTTGTTCAAAAAGATTATTAAATTGTTTAAGTTGGGAAGCTGGAACTCTGACCATCTTGTCTACAGATGGGGGTTTCGCTGCTGGGGATAAGGAGAGGGGAGACTCATTCTGTGCTAATTGAGTTATGGGACGTGTTTCTTCTCTAGTATCTAAATCCAAAGCGGACTGTAATCTACTCAGTTCGACAGAACTATCTTCTAAGGGGTCGAAATCTGCTTTGCTTTGTGCTTGTTCAAAAGCGGACTGTAAGCTACTCAGTTCTACAGAACTATCTTCTAAGGGATCGAAATCTGCTTGACTTTGTGCTTGTTCAAAAGCGGACTGTAAACTACTCAGTTCTGCGGAATTATTTTCTAGGGGATCGGAGTCTGCTTGACTTGGTGCTTGTTCAAAAGCGGACTGTAAGCTACTTAGTTCTGCAGAACTATCTTCTAAGGTGTCGGAGTCTGCTTGACTTGGTGCTTGTTCAAAAGCGGACTGTAAGCTACTCAGTTCTACAGAACTATCTTCTAAGGGATCGGAATCTGCTTCGACTGGGTTAACTGAGTTATTACCTTCCAGACAAGAGGGTAATTTTTCAATACGTCCTCTTAAAACTAAAGCGTGCGATCGCCTCCAAGTTTTTAAAGCTTGATCTGCCAAAGGTGCAATATCTTGTAGAGATAGGGTTGCTGCTTGTTGTTGGATCGACTGACAGAGTTGTGTAAAGGGTTCAAGATTTGCCATATTGCCAAAGCCGATCAATTCTTGGGCTGTGATGGCTAATTCTTGAGCTAGTTCTGCAATTCCTAATTCTTTTAATTGGGTTTCAAAGCGGTCTAAAACCGTATCAACTCCTTCTTCAAAGATTAGTAAAGCAGGATCGACATCTTCATCTTGTGCCATTAAGGCATCTTCATCTTTAGCTTCTAAATCTCCGAGATGCTGTCGTAACTGCTCAAAAATTGGTTGCGTGAGATCGCTAACATCAGAGTCTGCAACCTCTACTCTTTGATGATGAAGACTGCTAATATGGCGTAAACAATCAACACTTTGTAGCAAAAGGGTTTCTACTTCTGTTGTAATTTGACTCGAAATATAGCGAACTCGCAAAATTTTTAAAAAATCTTCTAGACGATGGGCAACTCGACTCAAAATATCAAAGCCCATCATGGCAGCACCCCCTTTAATGGAGTGAGCAGAACGCAAGACGAGATCTACTTTTTGAGACTCGATGACAGTATCGGCTAATCCTAAGAGACTAGACTCCATGAGATCGAAATATTCTTCAGCCTCATCGAGAAAATTAAGGCTAATTTGTTCTTTTGTATCCATGTTGGTTGAAGTGAGTAAGTTGCTCTGTTAGATACATGTAGGGAAGTGCATTGCTTAGTAGTCTGTCAATTTTGAAATGATGGGTTGAGATAGGACAAGGGAGAAAATCTAATGACACTGACTTCTGTACAGACGAACCAGGTCACGTCTCTTCTCTGACTTCTGAGTTCTTGAATGACACTTATCGCTCAAATCAATCTTGACAAGATATTAGATTACTTAAGATGATTCAGCTACTTTAAACTTAGCTACAGTAGAATCTAGCTTTTCGGCTACTTGAGCGGTTTCAACAATTGATTGTGCGACTTCCTTAGAAGATATAGATGTGGTTTCAGATAATTGAGCAATTTTTTGCATCAAGTCGGTAACATTTTGGGAAGTATCTGCCTGAGATACGGTTGTTTGGGAAATAGAACCCATTAATTGGTTAATTTCTTGAGATTTTTCTAGTATTAAACTTAAACTTTGTTTAGTTGATTCTACTAAGCGTGTGGTGTCTACAACCTGAGTTGTACCCGATTCCATAGCTTGGTTTACTTCCTGGGTTTCTGCCTGAATTGCTGTCACAATACTGGCGATTTCTTTGGTTGCTGCTGCAGATTGTTCTGCTAATGCACCCACTTGTTCAGCAACGATCGTGAAACCTTGACCGTATTCTCCTGCGCGCCCAGCCTCAACACTGGCATTAATAGCAAGTACGTTAGTTTTTAAGGCAATTTCTTCAATAAATGAGACTACTTGGGAAATTTTCTGGGAAGATTCTCCTAAACGCTTCATTTTTTTAGCTGTTTCACCTACCGTAGTCCGCAAATTGAGAATACTATCTACTGTTAAGTCCATATTGTTAGTACTATTGACAATCGTCTTGTAGGTATCATCAGCGATCTTTTCTGCTTGGCTAGCGTTTTCGGCAACTACCTGAATCGATTGCGACATTTGTTCTACAGACATCAAGGTATCGCGAGTTTCTTTCGCCTGGGTAATAGCTTGCTCTGCTAGCAAACGAATTGCTTCTTCATTCTGCTTCAAAGAAGAACCCACTTGGCTAGTTGACTGCTTGACTTCAATTGCAATTTCTTGCAAGTTATCAATAATGGCGTTAAATAAGTCGGCAACCGTACTGAGTTCCAAGGAGTCTAAGTTAGCTCGAACGGTTAAATCACCGTCTGTTGCATGGGAGACTTCATCTATGAGGGTATAAATTGCTGCTTCTAGCTGTTCTTTTTGTTGACTTTGCTTGAGGGCTTCTGCTTCTCGTTCTTTGAGTAGTGCTTGAATTTGCGCCGCCATCAGGTTTATATTGGAACCTAATTGAGCCAGTTCGTCTACACCTCGTACTTCCATACGCTGCTCTAAGTCGCCTTGACCCAGTTTTTTGACTGTTTCTGTTGAAGTAAGAATCGGGCGAGTGCCTCGGTTGGCCATCATTGTTGCCATGACAGTTACCAATAAGATGACTATGCCAGTTCCAAGAATTAAGGTGAGGCGTAATTGTTTTTGAGGAGCAAAGGCAACGTCTGTATCCATTGCCAGAACTGCTTGCCAATTGAGTGCTGGTAATCCTTCTATTTGAATAGGTGGAGCCAAAGACATTAGGTACTTGGTATTGCTCTTAATGCTTGTGGCAAGAGTAGAACTAACTTCCTCCTTAGCAAGAATTGATTTTACACCAGAGAAAATGACATCGAGACCGACAGATTTATATTTACTATCATCGGCAACATTTTTTCCAGAAGAACTTATTTTGTTAACGTATTCCCCTTCGGGTCCGAGGAAAACTTCTCCTGCTTCATTTAATAGATAATATTGTTTACCTCCCGTTTTATAGTTTTGAATTGTTTCTTCCAAAACCTTGACAGGTATACGGGCACGGATAAAACCGATGGACTTGCCTGTATTTCTATCTTTAATTGTTGAGGCAGCATAAATATTGAAACTGCCTTTGGTCGTAGAAATCGCAGGCTGACTGAGAACAGCACCATTTACTTGCAATGCTGCCTGAATATAGGTTCGGTTTAAATGATTACCCAGTTTTTTTCCTTCTTTTGTTTGAGCAATCGGTTCACCCTGAAGATCGAAAATTGCAATACTGTCATAGACACCGAAAGCTGCTTTCATACGTTCGATAGCAGCTGCTTTTTGCTCGGCGGTAGCTGCGGGATTGCTAAAAATATCGAGATTAGCCATAACCTGAATATCGCCATATCGCTCTTTCATAAAGCGATAGACTTTATCTTGTAAATCGGCAGTCTCGATTTGCCCAAGCTCAATAATTTGCTTAGTAATCGACTTATCGGCAAAATAATAGGCAGTTGAACCAATTACCAGCAGTGGAATTGTGCTAATTGCGATCGCCAGACCCGTTACTTTCCATCTGAGGCTGAGTTTCTGCCACCAAGAAGCATCAGATTTCTCTTTGGTGATGGTTGTGGCGATCGTAGGTGCAGTAGATTTTTCTTGAGTAATCATAAGTAATTAGAAAATTATGAGTAATATCAGTCAAGCGAAAAAGAGCCAAAACTTTTTGCAGTCGGAGTATTCAGCCTCGAAGTCTCTCCCCAAATACCCATTTAACTTGATTTTTAGATCTACAAAATAGACAATAGGTAGGGTGGAAATTGCCTACCTTACAATATTTTTCTTGCCTTGAGGCACGTTGCTGTTACTTTTACCTATGCCGTACTGGTTTTGATTGTGGTTGAAGCTTTGGCGATGCGATCGAACTCCAAGATTGGAATCATGGTTTCATCTTCCTGCAGCGCACCATAGATATAAGGAGCGATATTAACAGAAAAAGCATCTATGGATGACTGAATTTTTTCTGTTGCTAAACGCATAATCCCTTGAATGTTAGTCACGGCCAATCCCAGATAAATTGGCGATTCACCGATGGTTTGCAGCACAATAATTTGATATTGCCGAGGATCGATTAAGTTCCTGGGCAAAGTTAACAATTGAGCTAAATCAAAAACACAAAATACGCGCTCGCGAGAACTCATAATGCCAATGACGGATTCTGGCATACTGGGCAAAGGAGTTATTTTCTCTGCCCCAACTACTAAGGACTCTTGGACCTGTTCCATTGACAATAAAGCTGTCATATCTGAGGTCAGTTGAAATCGGATATAAGCATTACCTGGGGCTAAATTTGCCTTAAATAAGTCCTGTAAATTGGCTTTAATTCTTGAAGCTGCACTAGATGTTGCCATTACTAGTTACCTCATTACCTCTTGTAGCGCACTGACTAATTGTTCTTGAGTACAAGGCTTAGTCACATAGCCCTTAACGCCTTGTTTTTTTGCCCATAGGCGATCGACATCTCTATTTTTTACAGTACAAGCAATGACAGGAATCTCCGCCGTTTCGGGATTCTTTTTCAGTTTACGACAAATATCTAAACCCCCCATCTTGGGCATCATCCAATCAGTAACGATGGCATCAGGTTTCTTTTCAAGAGTTTTGGCAATTGCTTCTTCTCCATTCGTTGCCATAATGATGTTATAACCAGCACTGGTTAAATAGTTTGCCATCAAATCTAATTCGGATTGTAAATCATCGACAATTAAGATAGTTTTCATGATTTTCATTAGTTAGGTTAAACAATCTTGGAATAGAAATAACTATTTATGTTGATAAACAATTACTTCAGGACTAAGCTTATACGATTCAATCAATTAAGATGTTTTTCAATCATTAGCATCAATCCTTGTCGAGTAAAAGGTTTAGTAAAATAGTCTGTCGCTCCAGCTAGTTTGGCTCTAGCTTTATCAATTAAGCCAGTATTTCCTGTCACCATGATAATCGGAGTTTCATTACAATGGTCACTACTCCTTAATAATCCACATAGCTTATAACCATTTATTTTAGGCATAGTAATATCTAGCAAAATCAGGTCTGGTTGGATGCGAAAAATAATTGGTACAGCTTGTACTGGATCTTCTATGGCTGTAACTTCAAACCTATCTCGATCGAGAAAACGTTGAATTTCTTTTAAGATAGTAGGACTATCATCAATACATACTATTTTCCAAGCTTTAACAGCAGCACTTTCTGGATTTTCATTCTCATTAGTAAATAGAGCAACTGAAGGTGAGTGCAGAGTATTTTTTTCTGGTCTAGGAATACTAGGTAATTGATCTAAAGGTGATTGAGCATGGCGCAAATAAATGATCTTATGCTCAATGTATGGAGATAAAATTTGTGCCACCTGAAGCTCATCTTTTTGCAGCAATAGCGATAGTTGACGAATGCTGATGCTTGCCTTAATCACTTTAGCTAGCTCTTTAAGAGCTTGGTAATTTAATGAACCAGAAGTTGGAAGAGATTTGTTTTCCCAACCAGGAGTAAAATAAGGTCGTTGATGGACAGAAATCAATTGGGAACTGCAATTTTGCCATTGTTTGAGCCTGGTTTGCTCTACATTCAAACATTCTGATACGCTTAGAGATGAAGAATCTCCAAATCGTAATGGAATCCATAGGGGAAGGGAATGTCCATCGTGCCATGAGAAAGTACCTCTATTGAGCCAAAGACAAAACTGTAATGCATCTTTGGTAATATGTTCAATCAGTTTTAAACCCTGGGATAGATTAAGATATTTTTCTGCTAGTAGCCAACAAATAACCTTACTATAAAGATTTTGATGAGAAGACTTGTCTTGTGAATAGCATTGTATGTCTGCAGAAGATGATGGTAACTGTTTTAAAGCTGCTACGGCTTGTTTCCACCCAAGATAATGTAGATGATACTTAAGCTGGTCTAATAACTGTGCAGAACAGCAAACATACTTTAAATTTCCTTCTTGCAAATAAATTTGCCAAGAAACTAATCCTTCATCAATTTCAAGACAACCAGAACTATTAGAGTGTGCTATTTGAGACAATAACTCTCTGGGATTAAGTTTTGTGGTTGTTGCCATCATGATCAAATATCAACTTGCTAAGGTTATAGTTCCCAAAACAAGTTGATAATTTATCGGTAGTGCGTCAGACAATTATTGAATAAATAATCATTTAATTTTGTAACCAAAAGCATCTCTGGATTAGCTCTCTCGTATCTGTGGTGATAATAAAATATTATATATTGTCGGGTAGGTTAGGCGCGGGTCATACTTTGTAAATTCTAGTATAGTTTTCCTGTCAGCGCCGTAACCTACCCCAAAACAATTTGTAATCTGATATACAGTTTGCACCAAAATGTCTGGAGAAACGAAAGTGTGGGGGATGTGGGTAGTGTAGTTTATATCAGCATTTTTCTTGCCTATCTTCTTTTTCTTGCCCTTCTTATCCCTCTGACCACACTCCTCCCTCTAACCTAACCAGGGATTTTGGTATTACTGAATCGGTGTTCTAGATATGGAAGCTAACCAAGATTAGCAACTGCTTGTAACTGGAGAGCTGATTGCTGAAGTGGCACAATTGTAACCTTACCTTCATCATCTACATCAACTACTGCAGTATCTCCATCTTTAACTTGACCAGATAGAATTGCCTGAGCCAAACTATCTTCTAGGAATCTGGTAATGGTACGACGTAATGGTCTAGCGCCATAACTGGGATCGTAACCTTCTGCAACAACTTGCTCTTTAAAACGTTCCGTAACTTTTAGGGTCATCTGGCGCTGTTCGAACATGCGCTGGGAAATTTCTCCTAGCAAAAGCTCTGCAATTTGCTTAATCTCGGTTCGATTTAGTTGACGGAAAACAATAATTTCGTCGATACGGTTAATAAACTCGGGACGGAAGTATTGTTTGAGTTCCTCATTAACCAAGCTGCGAATGCGATCGTACTGAGCTTCTGCGCGATCGCCAGATAGTTCAAAACCGAGCCCAGCCCCACCTTTTTCAATGACCTGAGAACCGATGTTAGAAGTCATAATTATCAAAGTATTTTTGAAGTCTATGGTGCGACCTTGAGCATCGGTGAGGCGACCGTCATCTAACAGTTGCAGCAGCAAGTTAAATACGTCTGGGTGAGCTTTTTCAATTTCGTCGAATAGTATTACTGAGTAAGGTCTGCGCCGTACTGCTTCGGTTAGCTTTCCTCCTTCTTCATAACCGATATATCCTGGAGGCGAACCAATTAACTTGGAAACTGATTGGGGTTCCATCAATTCCGACATATCTACCCTAATAATTGCTTCTTCGGAACCAAACATATAGGTAGCTAAGGCTTTAGCTAGTTCGGTTTTGCCTACTCCTGTTGGACCTGAGAAGACGAAGCTAGCGATCGGTCGATTAGGATCTTTTAAGCTAACTCTGGCGCGACGAATAGCACGGGAAACAGCTTTAACTGCTTCATCTTGACCAATTACCCGTTCGTGCAATCTAGCTTCGAGATTGAGTAAAGATTCCGACTCAGTTTCAGTCAGTTTATTGACTGGTACTCCTGTCCAAGAAGCAACGATATGAGCGATATCTTGTTCGTCAACTACTGGAGTTAAAGCTTGGGGATTGATTATCGCTGCTTCTAATTCCGTTTCTGTTTTCAATCCCTTTTGCAGCGAATGTCTGATATGAGTGCGAGAGCCTGCTTCGTCAATTAAGTCAATTGCTTTGTCTGGCAAAAAGCGATCGGAAATATAGCGATCTGAGAGTTGAGCTGCTGCTTGTATAGCTGCATCAGAGATCTTAACTTGGTGATGCTCCTCGTAATTTTGCCGCAGACCAAACAGAATTTGAATAGTTTCTTCTACAGAAGGTTCTTCTACCATTACTTTCTGGAAACGACGCTCTAAGGCTGCATCCTCTTCGATATACTTCCGATATTCATCTAGAGTGGTAGTTCCCAAGCACTGTAATTCTCCTCTAGCTAGAGCTGGTTTGAGCAGGTTAGCCGCATCTATTCCCCCGCCTAAGGCTCCAGCACCCATGAGAGTATGGATTTCGTCAATAACCAGGATAATATTTCCTGCCTGACGAACTTCTTCTACGATCGCCTTGAGACGTTCTTCAAATTCTCCTCTAAATTTAGTCCCTGCGAGCAGCAGTCCCATATCGAGACTAATTACCTGCTTGTCGTGTAGTAATGAGGGGATGTCGCCTCTGACGATGCGCTGAGCCAGTCCTTCGGCGATTGCCGTTTTTCCTACTCCTGGTTCTCCAACTAATACGGGATTATTTTTGGTGCGCCGACCTAAAATCTGGATAGTTCTTTCAACTTCTCGATCGCGACCTACTACCGCTGTCTCTTATACACAT
>JBFRWL010000173.1:0-3056 GCA_051439565.1 Prochloraceae cyanobacterium | reverse complement strand
GAACTAGAGCGGTTGAGGCAGATAAACAAAATGAACATGATCTTGATGAACATGATTTTGCCTAATAGGAAAGAAGGTGGTCGCAGGTTAGCAGCAAAACTTACTGCTTATGTCAATCATCCCCAAGCAATAGTGCTAGGACTACCTCGCGGTGGCGTACCAGTGGCATATGAAATTGCCAAGAATTTGAATCTTGCTTTGGATGTTTGTCTAGTAAAAAAATTAGGTCTGCCTCAAAATCCAGAAATAACAGTAGGTGCAGTCGCCGAAGATGCATTGGTGCATAACTACAGTGGCAACATCACTATTATCGATGAAAACACGGCTCAAATTCACGGAGTTAATCAAGAGCTAATTATGGCGATCGCTGCTAGCGCCAAAGCTGAATTAAGATGGCGCGATCGCTGTTATCGCAACTTTCGTCCCATGCTTAAAATTCGCGGTCGTACGATTATTCTCGTTGATGATGGCATAGCTACGGGTTTGACTATGCACGCTGCGGTGACTGTTTTACAGCAACACCAACCAGAGAAAATTATTATTGCTACTCCAGTTGCATCTTTGTCAGCACTCCAACAATTAAAAACCCAGGTAGATGATATTACTTGTCTAATTACACCAAAGGATTATAAAGCTGTGGGCTTCTGGTACGAAGATTTTACCCCAATAACTGACCAAGAAGTGTGCGAGCTGCTGTCTCTTGAGACTCAAAAAACTTTAGTAGGGTCTTATTATTAAAAATCTTCTTCATTTATGGGAGTGGTACCTATGCCTAAACGCCCAGATCGAAATCGTCAAACTCAATCCAGCCAAGTCGGTTGGACCCTAATTTGGATATCAACATTCTTAATTCTATTTAGTTTATTTTTGCCTCCAGCAAAATTACCCCAGTCTCAGCCCTACAGTGAGTTTATTGACTTAGTAGAAAGCGATCGCGTTGAGAGGGTTATTATTAGCTCAAATCGTATTGAATACTTTCTCAAATCAGAAGGATTTGGAGATGAATCAGAACAGGTTTTTACTACAGTACCAGTGACTCAGGATACAGACTTACCTAAGATTTTGCGTAAACATCAGGTAGAATTTTCCGCTATTCCTGCAAGCGAAAGTGATGGATTTTGGGGCTTTGTCAAACTATTATTTTTCTTATTTTTAATCATCAATCTCGGCGGTTTACTTTTCAGTCGCGGTCAAGAAGGAGGACCAAGTCCTTTTGCCATCGGTCGCAGCAAGGCTCGTATTTACTCAGAAGGAAGTGTGGACGTTACTTTTGATGATGTGGCAGGAGTAGAGGAGGCTAAGACCGAACTGCGTGAAATAGTCGATTTTCTGCAACATGGGGCTAAATATATGCGTTTGGGAGCCAAAATACCCAAAGGAGTTTTGTTAGTAGGACCTCCAGGTACGGGTAAGACTTTGCTGGCAAAAGCGATCGCAGGAGAAGCCAAAGTTCCTTTTTTTAGTATCTCTGGTTCAGAATTTATTGAAATGTTTGTCGGGGTTGGTGCTTCGCGAGTTCGGGATTTATTCGATCGGGCTAAAAAAGAAGCTCCTGCCATTGTCTTTATCGACGAATTAGATGCTCTGGGCAAGTCTCGTGCTGCTTCTGGCACATTTATGGGAGGTAATGACGAACGAGAACAGACTCTCAATCAATTATTGGCAGAAATGGACGGGTTTGAACCCAATGCAGGAGTAATACTCCTGGCTGCTACTAACCGTCCTGAAGTCCTCGATCCTGCCTTGTTGCGTCCCGGTCGTTTTGATCGCCGTATTGTGGTAGACCGCCCCGATAAATCGGGAAGACTGGCAATTTTAGAGGTACACGCCAGAAATGTAAAATTAGCTGGGGATGTGGATTTAGAGAAACTAGCAGCTCGGACACCTGGTTTTGCTGGCGCAGATTTGGCCAACCTAATCAATGAAGCAGCCTTATTAGCTGCTCGTCAAAATCGCCCTGCCGTAACCATGTCAGACTTTAATGAGGCCACAGAAAGAATTCTGACGGGATTAGAGAAGAAATCTCGGGTACTCAACGAAATTGAGAAGAAAACCGTAGCTTATCACGAAGTTGGTCATGCCATTGTAGGGTCGCTGATGCCTGGTACAGATAAGGTAGAAAAAATCTCGATCGTGCCTCGGGGGATTGGAGCATTAGGATATACCTTACAGCTACCAGAAGAAGACCGTTTTTTAATGATCGAAGATGAAATTCGCGGTCGCATTGCCACCCTACTGGGAGGACGTGCTGCGGAAGAATTGACATTTGGTAAGGTATCTACGGGAGCTAGTGATGATATTCAAAAAGCCACTGACTTTGCGGAACGGTATGTTACTCTCTATGGGATGAGCGATCGCTTAGGTCCGATTGCCTTTGAAAAAATCCAGCAGCAGTTTCTCGAAGGTATCACTAATCCTCGCCGTCAGGTTAGTCCTCTGATTGCGGAAGAAATTGATCGGGAAGTTAAAGCGGTAATTGATGGTGCCCATCAGGTTGCCCTAGAGATTCTGCAAGAAAATCGCGAACTATTGGCAACATTAGCTCAAATCCTCTTGGAAAGAGAAATTTTAGAAGGGGAACAACTGCGATCGCAACTCAATCTAGCTCAAAAAACTTCAGAGATCGATCGATGGTTGCAAACTGGGAAATTATCTCCAGACAAACTGTTGCCTTCTAGTATGCTCAACAACAGCAAAACCTCAAAATCCCTTTTATGGTCAGCAGATAGTTAATACCAAAGTTATTTGGAACGCAAATGTTAGTAAATTGGGAACAGAATTATGAGTTGGGAATTAGCATCAATCGCTCTATTATGTTTTTGTGTTTTACTTATGTACCTCCCTGGTTATGCAGTAGAACTATCCTCCAATTACCCTGGACTTCAGATAAATAGCTTTTATGCTGCTGGAGAGCAATTGGGAGAACAATTTGAGCAGCAGCGCAGGCAAATGGTGAAATACCAGATTCGCGCTCGGGGTATAAAAGATCAACGGGTTTTAGCAGCCATGTCTCAAGTGCCTCGCCATCAATTCGTTAACTCCTCTTGGAGGGATTT
>JBFRWL010000172.1:0-2964 GCA_051439565.1 Prochloraceae cyanobacterium | reverse complement strand
GCCCACACTATAGACAAAGCCCGGTGCAGTATATTTGAGATATTCTACTACAGCCTTGCAACCTGCAATATAGCCCCCGCAGCTAGCAAAAGATTTACTGAGGGTACCCATCCACAAATCTACATCAGCAGCAGCAATGCCAAAATGCTCGCCAATACCACCACCTTTGTTGCCTAGTACTCCAATCGAATGAGCTTCGTCCACCATTAGGAAAGCTTTGTGGCGTTTTTTGAGTGCAATAAATTTTGGTAGGTCGGGAATATCCCCATCAGTACTGTAAACCCCTTCAATAACTATCAGTACTCGTCGATAATGGTGGCGACGCTCGTTTAAAATTCTATCTAGTGTCTGCCAGTCGTTATGGGCAAAGGCAACCATACTTGCCCCGGAGAGCAAGCATCCCTGAAAAATACTATTATGACTGAGAGCGTCGTGCACAATTAGATCATTTTGACCGAATAAGTGACTAATGGTGGTGACATTGGTGGCGTGTCCACCCACGTAGACAATACTATCTTCAGTGCCAATCAACTCAGCAATTGCTGTTTCTAATTCTCGGTGAATGGGTTTTTCTCCAGACAGTAGTCGGCTAGCCGAGGCGGAAGTACCGTAGCGATCGATCGCTCCTTTAGCAGCAGCAGATACCGCAGGATCCCCAGACATACCCAAATAATTGTAGGTAGCGTAATTGATTAATTGGCGATCGTCAATAACAGTCATATTATTGACTACTTCTTCCTGAACCACAAAGAAGGGGTTGCCCAGATCCAAAACCTCGATCTCTTGTTGTTGTAGTTGCAGTTGGCGATATTCTGGATAGAGGTCAAAACGATAGTATTCTGGAGGAATTTCTTGAGACTCTTTTGCTGGCAAATCTTTCTGGGATAATAGTTCCATCGAAGGAGATATCTCTGACGAATCTTCCACTAGAGAGTTTTCCTGCCATGTCTGTACGACTTCGCTGTCATCTATATCTAACGAGGATTCTTCACTACTTTCGGGAGCCAAATGTTTAGCTAATACCTCAATATTTTGATAGTCCCACAGTAAGGTAGGGGAAAGCCTGCGTCCGAGGAAGTTTTCTAGCTCCCCAGACAAGTTTACTGCTTCGATCGAATTGAGATTGTAATCGGTAAAATCTTTGCCTGTATCAATTTTATCGGTTGCGATGCCAAGTTGTTGTGCCAACTTGGAGACTAACCAAGCTTTTATCGAAGATTCAGAAACCTTGATAAATTCTGCATCTTTTCTAACTAAAGAAGGACTCTCTTTGCCGTTACGGGAATGGTTTGATAATGTCATTGTTCGCTCCTTCACCACTTTAATCACCCAGTTTTAGCTAGTGCTACTAGCTAATTTGCTGTTTGTCTTTTGCTTAGCTGCTACAAAAATTTACTATTTAAAGATTCTATTTTCCATCAAGCTATATAAATATTTCTAGTGGATAGATGATTATCCACTGGCAACAGCCACCATGACAGCTTATCATTTACCCTAAAATATGATGATTATTGTGCTAAGAAGCTCAAATAAAAGCAGCCAAGATATTAACTCAGATAAACTACTACTTTGTCAAGATTGATTTGAGGGATCAGTGTGATTAAATTTTTTTCCTTGTCCTATCTCAACCAATTATTTCAAAATTCTCAAAATTGACAGACTGCTAGCTGCCGTTGGTAGTGTTAATTTTCGTCTAATATGTCTAAAGTTCCTGCCAGAAAACTAGCACGACAGGCATGGCGCTGAATTTTGCCGCTAGAAGTTTTGGGAATGCTTCCTGCTTTGAGTAATAGTACATTCTGTACTTGTAGATCGTGATGTTTGGATACTGCTGTTTGGATAGATTGAATTAACTCTTGAGTATCGAGAGTAGAATTTCGAACAGCTTTTTTATTGCCGTTTTGCTGCTGGCGATAACGCTGTTGATAAGTGCGTTCTAATTCAGCAATCACCACCAATTTTTCTTCTCCGGCAACATCTATCGAGAATCCTGCCGAACAACTCGGTCTAATTTGAGGGTGATTTTGTTCCACAGTCCTTTCAATATCTTGAGGATAGTGGTTGCGACCATTAATAATAATCACGTCTTTTAAGCGACCTGTAACGAACAGTTCGCCTCGATCGATAAACCCTAAATCGCCAGTACGGAGAAAAGGGCCCTCTCCTGTATCTGCGAGGTAAGCAGAAAAGGTTTTTTGCGTCTCTTGAGTTTGTTTCCAGTAACCTTGGGCAACACTAGGACCTGAGACCCAAATCTCTCCTACTTCACCTCGATCGCATTGGGTTAATTTTTCTGGAGCGACGATAATAATTTTTTGCCCTGGCAACTCCTGACCGCAACCAACTAAAATACGAATGTTATCCTCATCCGTCCTAGCTGGAACTACTCTATTTTGTTCCAATTCTTCTGCTTTGACGGTTTTAGCTACAAATGGATCTTTTTTGCTACCCCCAGAAACAATCAAGGTAGCTTCAGCCATGCCGTAGCAGGGGTAAAACGCCTTTCGACGGAAGCCGCAAGCAGCGAAATAGCTGGCAAAGCGGTCTAGAGTATGGTAATTGATTGGTTCGGCACCGTTAAAGGCCAGTTCCCAACTGTTCAAATCGAGGTTAGTGAGTTGTTCCGGTTCGATCTTACGCAGGCAGAGGTCGTAAGCAAAGTTTGGTCCACCGCTGGTAGTAGCTCGATAGCGGGAAATTGCCTGCAACCAGCGGATAGGACTTTGCAGAAACATTAGCGGCGACATCAGAATAGCGGGAAAACCGCCATAAAGAGGTTGTAGTATGCCTCCAATCAACCCCATATCGTGGTACATTGGCAGCCAACTGACTACACTGCTTTGAGCTGAAAGCTCGAAACACCTGTAAATTAAGTGCGAATTATCAAGTAAATTGCGGTGGGTAATCATTACCCCTTTGGGGACAGCCGTGGAACCAGAGGTGTACTGGAGAAAAGCTAGGGTA
>JBFRWL010000171.1:0-8817 GCA_051439565.1 Prochloraceae cyanobacterium | reverse complement strand
TGGTCTCGTGGGCTCGGAGATGTTATAAGAGACAGATGTTGAGTAATTCCGATCCTACTCAGGAGGAATCAACAAACATTTTTTTTGAAATTGCCTATCAAGGATATCGAATTGAAAGAGTAAAAGCCAGTCGCAGTATTAATAGTAATGCTCGCAAAAGAGGGAAAATCAATGAAATATTGATTATAAATTATTGAATATTATCTAAAAATAGATAGAAACTCGTAATTATAACTATTATAAATAGCCAAGTTTACTGTTAGGTTACATTCTCAATAAACTATAAATATTACCTTAATTTCCGTTTCCGTAAAAACAACAATAACATTAGTATTGAGTCAAAAAAATTAAGTAATAACACTGATGTCTCTAGCTCATAATTTTTCATATATATAGAAGAGAAAATTAGGGTCAAGCTAGAGAAGCCGGCGCGTTTTGCCGAAGACATAAACATCGGAAGTCTCTCGTTGCGGTGCCTAATATCCCTTAGTATTGACAATGCAAACCACTCAGAGCAAAAGTTCTTCTCAATCCAGCCAATCTCAGAAGCCCAAGAGAAAAAAACGAATCATCCACTTGACAGAGATATCTGTCATTAATTTTCCCGATTCTGCAGATTACAAATATAAATGTTGCTTGCAAGTAATATCTAAAGAAGGCCAACGCCTAGTGGAAAAGCAACTGTTCATTCGGATGCAACCCAAATGGTTGTTGGATTTGAAACACAAGGGAGAGTGTAGCATCATCATCACCTTGTCCGTGCGTCAGGGGGATATTACTCAGCCTTGGCAGGAAGTGGGAAGCGTTACCTTTACTACCGAGCAAGTACTCAAGGAAGAGCGCAGCATTGAGTTAGAATTTCCTATCAGTACTTGGAAACAGGCACCCCAATTAAAGCTCCAGACCAGACTTACCCAGGATACTAGGGAAGCCAGTAGCAGTACCGTAACGCTAACAGTCGGCAGTTGTTGCGGCGATCGACAATACACCACTACAGGAATTGGAACACGATCGATCAAGGTAGAAATACCAGAAGCAGTTACCCTCTCAACCCAAGAAAAAATAATAGTCAAAGACGTTTGGAATAAACTGCGAGCGTTCAAAGAACTGTGCATGGAAATGTTTTTCGAGCGCTTGCTGCTGGAGGCACCAGAACTGCTCGATATATTTGACGATATCGTTGATTGGATACGGGAAGGCTTTTACGAACTGTTTGACTGTTGCGTCCGCGAGTTAGAACCTCAAACTGAAAACGTAATTCGCGAGTCTCTAACAGGAGTTCCACCAGAAAGAGGCGACGAGTTTGACACGATCGAAGATTACGGTTCCCTTTTTGCCGACATAGGGATGCGAAGCGTGCATTGGCTCAAGGCAGGTAAGGTCTGGATGTGGATGCTGTCTTCTATCCCCTATTTAGAAGAATACGATCGCGAAGATCTAGCCAAGGGAACTAATTCTGCACTCTACCGCTTTTTCAATACCTACGTAATTGTCAAGATGGTAGAAGCGATCGACCGCTGCGATCGCAATTTACCTCCGCAAATGTTCGGGCAGATGTGGCAATGCTGGCAGGTATTTAGCGAGAAAAAGCAGAAAATGGGCTTAGAGTTTTACCAAAGTCTGTTTGAAAAATACCCCTCCATTCTTCCTCTCTTCGGACAGGCAGATATCGATCACTTATCAGCACACCTTTTCCATTCTCTAGAATTTCATATCAATTGTCTTAAGAACGGCGAAACATTCTTCCTGCCGGAGTTGCGGGAATTAGGTCGGTTGCACGGCAATTATGGCGTACCCTCCTCTGCCTATGCCGCACTTTCTCAGGCAATGTTGCCTCTCTTTGACAAGTACGTGCCTAACTTTACGCCAGAGTTGCGTCAGGCTTGGCATACTTGGTTCAGGCGCGTCAATAAAGTGATGAAACTGCCTAAGCTCAATGAGGAGAAGCTTCTCAAAAAAGCCCGTCAATGGATAGACCTGATCGCATCTGAGCAGACCTGGGAACAGGGAGATTGGGAAAGGCGCTGGATAGAGATTGAAGAAGAGATAAAATCTACGGTTAGCTATAAGCACACCTATGAGGAGCTAGCTTACGGAGCGCAAGTAGCTTGGCGAAACGCTTCCAAGTGCATCGGGCGAATACAATGGAACAATATGATCGTACGCGATCGCCGCCACGTCACCGACCCAGATGCCATGTACGAGGAGCTGTTGGAACATCTGCGCCTCTCCACTAATGGAGGCAACATTCAGGTTACCATGACTGTCTTCCGCCCCAAACAGCCAAAAGAAAGATGGGGTCCTCGCATCTGGAATTCTCAGTTGCTCCGCTACGCGGGCTATCAGCAAGAAGACGGTACTATCCTCGGCGACCCAGCTAACCTCAAACTCACCGAAGCAATTATCAAGCTAGGTTGGAAACCCCCTGAGGTGCGCACTCCTTACGACATTCTACCCTGGGTAATTGAGGTTCCAGGTCAAGAGCCCAGGATATACGAAATACCTGAAGAAGATATTTTGGAAGTAGAGATCGAACACCCCACCATTCCAGAATTCAAGTCTTTAGGCTTGCGCTGGTATGCTGTACCTGCCGTTAGCAATTTCCGCATGGATCTGGGCGGATTAACCTACCCTTGTATTCCCTTTAATGGCTGGTATATGGGCACCGAGATCGCACGGAATTTTCTCGACGAATCTCGCTATAACAAGATAGAAGAAATTGGGCGGGTTCTCAAGTTGGATCTCAGCAACCAGAAAACATTGTGGCGCGATCGCGTTTTGCTAGAACTTAACCTTGCCATCTTGCATTCTTTCGAGAAAGCTAAAGTGACGATCGTCGATCACCAGACTGCATCCTATCAATTTCTCTCTCACGACCTGCGGGAGAAAAAAGCCGGACGCGAGTGTCCTGCAGACTGGGGTTGGGTCGTTCCTCCGGCTGGAGGCAGTACCTGCCCCGTCTTTCACCACGAAATGCGCGACTTTTTCCTTGCGCCTTCCTACCACCATGCAGCAGATAAGTGGGCGGTTCAAGACGGCATTGACCTAGAAGAATCAATCGCCACCTCAACCCAAGAAGAAGAACGCAAGCAAGACCGCATCCTGATTCTCTATGGTTCAGAAACTGGAACTGCTGAGGGCTTTGCCCGGAAAGTAGCTCGTCAACTTCAGCGCTACCGTCCTGAGGTAATGGCTCTCGACGACTATAGCACACAAACCCTTGCCTCCGAAAAGCTGCTTCTCATTGTTTCCTCTACCTTTGGTAATGGGGAGATGCCCGCCAACGGCAAAAACTTCCTTGAATGGTTGAAACAGCAACCCTCTGGTTCCCTGAGAGGATTGAACTATTCCGTGCTGGGAATGGGCAGTACCGTTTACGAAAACTTCTGCGCTGCTGCTGTGACGCTAGACCGATACCTCGCCAAAGCAGGGGCTAATCGGATTATTTCCCTACACAAAGCCGACCAGGTCAAAAAACCCGCAGAAACTTTCAATCAATGGCTGCGTTTGGTGTCCCGCATTCTCGGAGAAGATGCGACTTCAGTTGACACTGATAGAGCTAAAAACGCGGTAGAATTGCGAGTTACTTATCTCAATAATTTACAATTAAAAGCTATTCCCAGAATAGAGGGTATCGGCGATCGCGGCATAGAAATTTCTGTGGTAGCAAATAAGGAACTACTTAAAAAAGTGATTCCTGGTAGCCGTTCTACTCGCTCGATCGTCTTTGATATCTCCGGTACAGATCTCAGCTATAAAACAGGCGATCACCTCGCTGTCTATCCTTGTAATCCACCACAACTGGTACAGCGCTTGTGCGCTCGCTTGGGGGTCAAACCGAATACTTACTTTACTCTCTCTTACGTTGGGTCCGATGGAGCTATTTTAGACGACAAACCACCCTTTAACCTTCCAACTACAGTAGGACAGGTGCTATCGGAGGAACTGGATCTATCTTTGCGAGAGCCATTAGACGACTTGCTCGCCTTCATGTACTCGGTGGCTGAAAATCCCCAAGACAAGAAGCGTCTCGAAACCTGGCTGTCAATTCTGCAACAGGGGAGTGAGTGTGACGACAGTCTTGCACTCAAGAAAATCATTATTGATAATTTCTTGAACGTCGTCGATCTACTCGATGAATTTTTGAGCGTTAAGGTAACTCTCGAGGCGTTGATTGAATTGCTCCCGAAGCAGAAACCTCGTCTCTACTCAATTTCCTCTTCTCCTTTGCTACATCCCAATCGCATTCAAATTACTGTAGGGGTGGTACAGGTAGTCAGAGATACCGGTAAGGTTCATCCAGGACTTTGTTCTAACTATCTTGCTGGTTTATTCCCTGAAAATAGGACTAAAGCTCGTATTGCAGTGCGTGCCTCTACTTTTCGACCGCCTAGCGATTTAGGAGCACCTATACTTATGGTAGGTCCTGGAACTGGGATCTCTCCCTTGATCGGCTTTTTACAGGAGCGAGAAACACTACTCAAGCAGCATAGCAGCAAGGGGAATCAAATTCAGTTGGGGGAAGCTTGGTTATATTTTGGCTGTCGCAACTATAACGATTACCTCTATCAAGAGGAACTGGAATCTTGGTTAAATCGCGGTATTTTAAACCGTCTGGAAGTGGCTTTCTCGCGTCTGACCGACGAAAAGGTATATGTACAACACCTGATAAAAGAGCAAGCTCAGGAGATTTGGGAGCTTTTGAGTCATCCTAAATGCCACTATTACGCCTGCGGCGATGCCAAGATGTCAGAGAACGTATTTGAAGTGTTGATGGCGATCGCCAAGCAAGAAGGCGGACTATCCCATTTAGAAGCTGTGCAATTTTTCGACAAGATGAAGAAGGAAAAACGCTTTTTTACTGATGTTTGGGGAGTTACCTTCAACTATAAGCAGGCGATCGAGTCCGTGCGCCAGGACAATTACTCTCGGGGAGAGCGCTGGCTGAAGCAAAGAAAGCAAGAATCTGCGATTAAACCAAATAGCTAACAGCTTTCCAGAACTATTTGTAGCTTTCTTTTCAGGATAATGAGATAAATTGGCATCTTTCCTTTACCATAGAGCAAGGTCTTGAATACAAAATTCAACCATGAGCCTCTTGCTAATTCTTTCGATTGCCAGTTTGATCATTAGCCTAATTACTGTTGCTCTCATCCAGAAATACTTTAGCCAACAACTACTAGATATTCCCAACGAGCGTAGCTCTCATACTTTACCTACCCCTAGAGGTGGCGGACTTGGTTTTATTGTCGCTTTTACCATTACTAGTGCGATCGCTACTATACTCCTCGGTGCTACTGTGACGATCGCCTTACTCAACAACAACAGCAATCCGATCCAAGCCTGGTCTGCATTAGCGATTGTCTTGCCTCTAGTGGGAGATGCAATTTATACTCTCTGCTCCCGTCTGATGCGCCGCGAAAATATCTTCAAAGCTCACCGCACTCATATTTATCAAAGGCTACAGCGCTTGGGATGGTCTCACGGGCAAGTTGCCATCATCTATATTTGCCTAAATCTACTAATTGCTGCTAGCATTAGTACCTTCCAGGAAATTGGAGCTTGGGCCAGTCTAGTAGGTATCCTTCTGGCAATTATCTTTGCAGAAATATATCTACAATTTTCTCGCAGAAAATCTTTAAAAATATATAACAGTAATTATACAACTTTGCCAAAATAAATTAACATCTATAAGTATATTTTTCCTCCTTCGAGTAGAACTAATACTTGCCTTAAATGATTTCATAGTCTATACAAGTTTATGTGGGAGTACAATTTAAAACTTAGTCTAGAATATAGATGTTTATCCAATGCTAGATTTTCTTAGGCAACTCTTAACCAAATCACTTCACAACAATTATCTCTTATTATCTAGACGGTACAAACGTCTGATCCTAATAATTCTTGACATAGTTTTGTTTTCTTTAGCTTTTTATAGTGCCTTTTGGTTGCGATTTAGTGCTGATGATTCAAACTCGGATATCTGGAAATACTCTTGGCAGTTTTTCTTGCTGATTTTGATTAAACTCTTAATATTTAATTTCAAAGGAATATATCGTCCGGTTCTACGTTATACAGGCTTAGAATTTTTAGCAACTGCTACTCAAGCAGTTTTCTACAGTTCTGGGATTTTGGTAATCTTGGCATATTTACAAGGATTTTGGCCGCTACCTCGCTCCATTCTGATGGTCGATGCTTTGTTGACCCTGATGTTGGTGATTGGCATTCGGCTATTAATTCGCTATTTAGTACACCAAATCATGCTTAGTTTCCCTCGCACCAATAACTTAACAGAACGCTTAATTATCTATGGTGCAGGAGTAACTGGAATTCAGCTCGCTCGAGCTTTGCGTGAGGATTGTGCTTATCGTTTGATTGCTTTTGTAGATGATAATCCAGATTTACAAAAGCAAGTAGTAATTCAGGGACTTAAGGTCTACTCGCCAAGAAATTTGCCTAAACTTTTCCAACAAAAGCCCTTTGACACAGTACTCTTGGCAATGCCCTCTATCAATCGAGTCAGAAAACGGGAAATTATAGAAAGATTGCAATCATTTCCCGTACAGGTAAAAACCATACCAACTCTAGCAGAAATATTGTCGGGTAAGTTACCTATTAATGAAATCCGCAATATTGATGTTGCTGAGTTGCTGGGTAGAGAAGAAGTCAAGCCAAATCAAGATTTACTGCAGATAAATGTAAAGGGGAAATCGGTTTTAGTAACGGGTGCTGGCGGCTCTATTGGCTCGGAGTTGTGCCGTCAGATTGCCCAGTTAGAACCTAAATGTTTGGTAATGTATGAATTGAGTGAATTCTCTCTCTACAACATTGACACTGAATTAGCCGATACATATCCTGATTGTATGCGAATAGCCTACTTAGGAAGCGTTACTGATGAGAACTACTTGGAGAAGATTTTGAAGCAGCATAGCGTAGATACTATCTACCATGCAGCAGCTTATAAACATGTCCCTTTAGTAGAAACAAATCCAGCTCAGGGAGTTTACAATAACGTAGCTGGAACTTTAACGGCTGCCCGCTGCGCGATCGCCTGTAATGTTAGTAATTTTGTCTTGATTTCTACTGATAAAGCAGTCCGTCCTACTAATGTGATGGGTGCGAGTAAACGAGTAGCAGAGTTGGTAGTACAAGGGTTGGCAGACCAGCCGGGAATAGCTACCTGCTTTGCCATTGTCAGATTTGGCAATGTGCTAGATAGCAGTGGCTCGGTGGTGCCGCGTTTCCGACAACAGATTGCTCAGGGTAGGCCAATCACTGTAACTCATCTGGAAGTAACCCGTTACTTCATGTCCATCCCCGAAGCAGTTCGTTTAGTAATTCAGGCAGGCGCGATGGCTAGTGGCGGTGAAGTTTTCTTGTTAGATATGGGCAACCCAATTCGGATTTACGATCTAGCTGTGCAGATGATTCGCCTGAGCGGATTTGTACCAGAAAAAGATATTCCCATCCAAATTACTGGCTTAAGACCGGGGGAAAAGCTTTATGAAGAATTGCTCATCGATGCTGCTAAGGTTAAATCCACTCAACATCCTAAGATTTTCTCTGCCTATGAATACAAAATCAGTTGGGAAATTTTGTCCCCTAGCTTGCAAGCTCTTTTGGCACATGCTCGACTCAACAACCAGGAGGCAGTTGTGGCACAACTAAAGAATATGGTGCCAGAGTATCAGCCTCAAAGACTCACACTTCCAGTAGAATCAACTTCTTCTAATTAAATTGAGGTAGCCACATGATCGAGTTTATGTCTCACGATGCCAGTAATAATCGGGAAATAAAGCCCTTGTTACGCACCTCACAAATCCAGACAAATTCTAAAAGTAGCGCACCGCGCAGCGGGTCAGCGAAGCTGCGCCGGAGGCGACCTCTTCGAGCTCGAGGTTTGGGTCGCCACTTGGACAAAATTCTGTTTACTTTTGCTTGTACCTATTTATTAGCGGCGATCTGGTGGTTAGTAAGCCAACAAAAGCTGCAATTGCCCTCTATATCTAAATTTAACCCTGTAACTCCCAAAATAGCTGAGAATACTTCCCAGCCTAATTCAGATAGCGAGTTTATTGCTTATATGGAAAAAGCGCTAGCAGCGATCGAGCGCAAGCTAGAAATAGAAACTAGCAAAGACAAAGCCAAGCAAATTACTTCTCCTGTTGCTACGAGTGGTTTGCAGGGAACGAAAATTATTGAGAGAGTTTATATTCCCATTTATCGACAAAGCCGATCATACCTGGGAAGTGTACCACGTCTGAACGTTCCTACTCCACCACCTCCAAATACTACAGTTGCCAAAAATCTTCCCACACCTCCAATTTCTACTCCTCAAGGTGCAGCGAGATACCAGACAGTTCCAGAACTTGAGCTGCAAGCAAATATACCTAGCTTATCTACGCCATCTCCTACTGTTAACCACACTCTAGTAGGATTGTTAGAATCAGGGGATAGCTCTGTTGCCTTATTTAAAATCAATGGCGTTACTCAAAGGATTCATCTTGGTGAAGAAATTGGCACGAGTGGCTGGAGTTTAATTTCTGTTACCGAACAAAAAGCGATGATTCAGGGTCACGGTCAGGTACGCTATATTGCTGCAGGAGAGAAAATTTAGATTGTCTAGTAACTTAGATATAAACTGAACAACTAATTACTAACAATGGGACTCTTTGAAGATTTCAGTCACTTTCTCGAAACTCGACTAGACGAATTTCTCCGCAACAATCCTCATCTGGAATTACAGGCAATCTTAGAACAACTGCAAGAGCAAGAACAAGACACCTTAAAATTGATCTCTCAGTTGCAGTTACAAGA
>JBFRWL010000170.1:0-9773 GCA_051439565.1 Prochloraceae cyanobacterium | reverse complement strand
GTAAAGATAAAACCGAGTTCTTAATCTTCGACCTGTGCAGTAATTTCGACTATTTCAGCCAAGAAATACCCGAAGCTGACCCCAAACTTCCGGATAGCTTGACCGCACGTTTAGTTAAGGCGCGTTTGGGGTTAATTAAATTAATTCCCACTGAAGACCCAATTATTGAAAATCGAGACCTGCGCCGCAGTCTACTCGATGACTTGCATCAGCACGTCACTAGTATGGAAAGAAATAATTTTCTTGTGCGTCCCCATCTACAACAAGTCGAAGAATTTTCTCAGCGCGATCGCTGGGAATCTCTTAGCGATCCAGACATTACTACTATTTCCGACACTTTAGCACCTCTTCCCAACGGACTTCCCAGAGAAAACCGTCTCGTCAAAGAATTCGATCTACTCTGTCTCAAGCTACAACTCTCCATCTTGCAACAGTCGCCAGATTTTGTGACTCTGCGCGATCGAGTCCGAGATATTTCGCACAGTCTCGAAGCAAAAAGAGACATTCCCATGGTCAAAGCGCAATTGACCTTAATAGAAGAAGTGCAAGTAGAAAGCTGGTGGGAAGACGCGACCCTAGAGTCGATCGAATATATCCGCAAAAACCTGAGAGAGTTGGTTAAATTTATCGATCGCCAACAACAGAATATAATCTACACCGATTTTATTGACGAATTAGGGGAAATAACCGATGTCAATGTCCCCATACAACAAACTGGTTTCAGTCCCTATCAATATCGCAAGAAAGTAGAAACTTATATTAGAAACAATGAAAATCACGTAGCGATCGCCAAACTAAAACGCAATCTTCCCCTTACCGAAGCCGATCTAGATTCCTTAGAAACAATGCTTTTTGCTGCCGAAGAAATTGAAAGTCGCGATCGCTTTGAACAAGTTTTTGGTAAAGATTTAAGCTTAAAAATATTTATCCGCAAATTAGTAGGACTCGATCGGCAAGCAGCCAAACAAGCCTTTTCTCAATACCTAGAAGGAAATAATTACACGGGCAATCAAATCCGATTTATCGAAACTATTATCGACTACCTCACCCAAAACGGCATAATAGACCCTAAATTACTTTACGAACCGCCTTTTACCGATCTACATTACGAAGGTTTAGATGGCGTTTTCGATGATTCTGACGCTGACAATATTTTTAGTATTGTCTGCTCTTTTAATAGACCGAGAATTCCTAACTATCGCAAGAAACGAGGATTGTATCAAGTAACATTTCCCGCTCAAGCTGTTAGTTATGACGAGTATGAAAGCACTTGTAAGCTGGCTATCAGTAGAGAATGTAAGCCAGAGCTAATTAATAAAGAAATAGTTATTCCTGGAGGTTCTAGTTTTAGTAGCGAGCAATTAGCAGAAGTTAGGATTGTTCCTAGCTGTGGAAAACTTTGGGTCGAGTACGTTTATAAAAGCGAGATTGAAACAGCTAAAGGATTAGACTTCAGGCATGCTTTAGGCATCGACCCAGGAGTGTCAAACTGGTTAACAGCAGTTAGTACTAAAGGTAGAAGCTTTATCGTCTGCGGTAGAAAAATAAAATCTATTAACCAGCGATATAACAAAGCAGTTGCTAAATACAAGAAAGGAAAGTCAGATTTTTATTGGGACGAGCGTTTAGATGAGATCACCCATAAACGTAACTGTCAAATAAGAGATTCGGTTAACAAAGCTGCTCGGTTCATTATTAACTACTGTCTTAATCATGATATTGGCAATATAGTATTTGGCTGGGGACAAAGAATTAAAACATCCTCTAATCTTGGCAAGCGAAATAATCAGAATTTTATCCAAATTCCAACAGCTAGACTGAAAAATAGAATTAAAGAACTAGCCGAATCTCTTGGCATTATTTTCACTGAAACAGAAGAGTCCTACACCTCAAAAAGCAGTTTTCTCGATGGAGACTTATTACCTAAATACGGTGAAAAAGCGGATGCGACCGAGCCGTCGTCGCACGGCGGCTCGCAAGCGCACCAAGCACCCTCACAGTATGAGTTTTCAGGTAAGAGGATAACTAGAGGTACCTATAAAACAGTAAATGGCTGGTTGATATCTGCTGATGTGAATGGTGCGGCGAACATTTTAAAAAAAGTAGCGATACAGCTAAAGTTATCTTTAGCCGAGGTCGGTAGAGGGATTTTGACAGTCCCAAAACGATACGATTTGTCTTGTTTAAAAAAATCATATCGTAAGCGCTACGAGACACGGCTTCAGCCAGTCTCGTAGCATCCGCTTAGAATCCTGCCTTTTCAAAGGTAGGAGATGTCAATTATAAGCCTCCATCCCCTCACAGGAACAAACTAAATGTCTGTCCCCATAAGCATTATCGATTCTGCCTACTGCGGGCCAGAATTTGTGTTCTTTGGTCCAAGGTGCGGGATATGCTGCCTCTTCGCGAGAATAAGGACGATCCCACTCGCCACACAACAAAGATTCGGCAGTGTGAGGTGCATTTTTGAGGGGATTATTATTCGGATCGATTTTACCCTCCTCGATCGCCTCAACCTCATGGCGAATAGCGATCGCCGCATCGCAGAAACGGTCTAATTCTTCTTTAGACTCGCTTTCGGTGGGTTCGATCATCATCGTCCCTGTTACTGGCCAAGAAACTGTTGGCGCGTGAAAACCATAATCCATTAACCGTTTGGCAATGTCATCTACCTCAATTCCTGCCCGTTTTCTGAGAGGACGCAGGTCAATAATGCACTCATGGGCGACTAAACCAGATTTACCCTTATACAATACTCGATAGTAAGGATCGAGGCGATAAGCCATATAGTTAGCATTGAGAATAGCTACCTTTGATGCTTCTGTTAATCCTTGTGCCCCCATCATGGCAATATACATCCAGGAAATGGGCAGTATACTGGCACTTCCCCAAGGTGCGGCAGAAATAGCGCCCAGAGAATTGTCGATCGCCCCTTTTGTCTGTTCGATCGCTGAGGGGTAATTGCAATTAACAAAACCAGTATCGGGTAAAAAAGGTACTAAATGAGACTTGACTCCAATTGGTCCTACTCCTGGACCGCCCCCACCGTGAGGGATACAGAAGGTTTTGTGCAAATTTAGGTGACAGACATCCGCACCGTAATCTCCAGGACGACACAAGCCTACCTGGGCATTCATATTCGCCCCATCTAAATATACTTGTCCCCCTGCTTGATGCACAATAGCGCAGATTTCCTGAATATTTTCTTCAAATACGCCGTGAGTGGAAGGATAGGTAACCATTAAAGCAGCGAGGTTATCGCCGTGTTTGGCTGTCTTTGCTTGCAGGTCATCCAGGTCGATATTGCCGTCCTTGTCGCATTTAACTGCCACTACCTTCAAGCCGCACATTACCGCGCTTGCAGGGTTGGTACCGTGGGCAGATTCAGGAATCAAACAGATATGGCGATGTGTTTCTCCCCGATGTTCGTGATACTTGCTAATTATCTGCAGTCCTGCATATTCTCCCTGAGAACCAGCATTAGGTTGCAGGGAAATGCCGGCAAAACCAGTTATTTCCCCTAGCCAGCTTTCTAGCTGCTCAAATAGAATTTGATATCCTTGGGTTTGGGATAGAGGCACAAAGGGATGAATTTTGTTAAATTCGGGCCAAGATATGGGCAGCATCTCGGCAGCAGCATTCAGCTTCATAGTACAGGAACCCAAAGGAATCATCGAACTTGTTAGGGATAAGTCCTTGGCTTCTAGCTGATGCAAGTAGCGTAATAATTCTGTTTCTGAGTGATAGCGGTTAAATATCGGATCGGTTAGATAACTACTAGTACGGGCAAAGGGTGCATCAAAATCGAATTTTGCCGACTCTGCCAACTCCTTAAGATTCTGCCAAGGTAAGGGCCGATCGCCAGCAAAAATTGACCAGAGGTCGAATAAATCTTGTACGGTAGTGGTTTCATCTAAGCTGATGCCAACTCTATGGCGATCGAACCAACGCAGATTAATCTCCAGGCGATCGCACCTATCTTTAATTTCTCGTCCAGAAACCTCTTCACCTATCTCCACCTGTAAAGTATCAAAGAAAGGTTCCGAATCAATACTGTAACCCAACTGCTGCAAACCTGCGGCGAGAATTACAGTTAACTGATGCACCCTTTGGGCAATGCGTTTAATTCCCTTTGGTCCGTGATAAACGGCGTATGTAGCAGCAATTACTGCTAGTAATACCTGCGCAGTACAAATGTTACTGGTCGCTTTTTCTCGGCGAATGTGTTGTTCTCTGGTTTGCAGGGCTAAACGCAGTGCTGGCTTGCCGCGATCGTCTTTAGACACGCCCACAATTCGCCCCGGAACCTGCCGTTTATAAGCCTCCTTGGTGGCAAAGTAAGCAGCATGAGGTCCTCCGAATCCCAAAGGAACGCCAAAGCGCTGAGTGTTTCCTACAGCGATATCAGCCCCAAATTCACCGGGGGGTGTAAGTAAGGCGAGGCTCAAAATATCTGCAGCGACAGTAACTAAAGCCTTAGCTTGATGGACTTTGGCGATAAATTCTCGGTAGTCGTAAATTTTGCCGTCGGTTGCTGGATATTGTAGCAGCGCCCCAAAAATTGGTTTTTCGAAGTCAAAGGTGCGATAATCGCCGACAATTATTTCAATACCTAGAGGTCTAGCGCGGGTTTTTATTACTTCAATAGTTTGAGGATGGCAGTCACTGGCAATAAAGAAAGCATTTGCCTTAGTTTTACACAAGCCGTAACTCATGCTCATGGCTTCGGCGGCGGCGGTGCCTTCATCTAACAAGGAAGCATTGGCAATTTCTAAACCTGTAAGTTCTACGATCGCCGTTTGGAAGTTAAGCAATGCTTCTAGTCTTCCTTGAGCAATTTCTGCTTGATAGGGAGTGTAAGCAGTGTACCAGCCTGGTTTTTCTAAGATATTACGCTGGATTACTGGCGGGGTGATGCAGTCATAATAGCCCATACCGATAAAGGAACGAAATACCTTGTTTTTTGCAGCGATTTTCTTTAATTGGGTAAGGGCTGTATATTCGCTTTCTGCTGCTGGTAATTCTAGGGATTTATTGAGGCGGATAGCTTGAGGTACTGCTTGTTCAATGAGGTCATCGAGAGTCGAGAAACCCAAAACTTTGAGCATTTGCTCTATTTCATCAGCATTCGGACCAATATGCCGATCGGCAAAAGAGTCGCTAGGCTCAAATATCTCTTCTGTTAGAGAATTTTGCTGCTGATTAGTTGTATCGTGGTTAAATTGGATATCTAAATTAAGCATCTCAAGCCCATTTCTAAAAAGTCCGTGGCACGTCACCACTATTAGTTGGCGATGCTACCACTTATCTACTTATTATTTTGTAACAAACCACCTCATAATTATCCAGATCGCTGATTTTGTCGATCGAGGGGGAGGGGGGAGAGAGAGGGGAGTGTGGGGGGTGTGGGAAGAGGGGGGAGTGTGGGGAGAAAGGGGAGACAGGGGAGAAACACCTAACACCTAACACCTACTACCTACTACCTATTGCCTTGACTTGTCGATTCTACTCTTCTCCTTCTACTTGGGCGCGATACTCGTCAGCAGATAAAACGTTAACTAGTTCCTTATCGGGGTTATCGACGCGCACTTTGAGAAACCAACCTTCACCGTAGGGATCTTCTGCGATATTTTCGGGAGATTCGATCGCAGCATCGTTTCTTTCAATTACTGTCCCAGAAACGGGGGAATAGAGGTCTTCAACTGCTTTGACCGATTCTATAGTCCCAAAGGTCTCCTCAACTTCAACAGCATCGCCGATTTCGGGTAACTCTAGAAAGACAATGTCACCTAGCTGATCGAGAGCAAAAGCACTCAACCCTATTGTAGCTATCTCACCTTCCAGACGGAGGTATTCATGGGTGTCGAGGTATTTTAAGTCATCGGGATATTCTAGTTCCATATTGTCTCCTCGTTCATATAGCAAAGCTAAGTTTACAATGTCTGTTTATTTCTTCACAAGAACTTTAGTTTTTTTCCCGTAATTTTACCGAATCTGACCGATAGAATAATAAAGAAATCAAACAAGTAATACTAATTTCCTTTGTGCTGGCACTTGAAAATATATTTATCCAGATAGATCATGTCGAATGAAATACAGGGGTTTAAACGAGGCGATCGCGTCAAATTGTCTTTAACTGGTGAAATATACGAAGTTTTAGAAAATGACGGTCTTTTTGTGAAAACGAGAAATTTAAATACTGGTTATGCTCGTACTTTCCCTTTTCTTGCTTTCGTATATCAAGTTAGCAAGATAAAAATAGTTCCTAGTGAACATTATGTAAGATGAGTACCTAATAACTTAGCGCCAAGTAACTCTACATTCATTAAATCTGCATCCCTTAAATCAGCACTAGTTAAATCTGCACCATTTAACTTGGCATCTCGCAAAATTGCGCCCATCAATTTTGCTTTTTTTAAACTAGCACCAGTCAAATCAGTTCTACTGAGATCGGCAACTACTAACTTTACCCCATCTAACCTGGCATTCCTTAAATTAGCCCCCTGCAAATTAGCGCCAATTAAGTTAGCATTACTCAAGTTTACCCCTGCTAATTGGGCATTTCTCAAGTCCGCATGCTGAAAATTTCTTCCCCCTAGGGCAAATCTAGTTAGTAATTCTCCGGCATCAGTAACATTAATTTCTCGTTGAGGAGGACGGCGAAAAGTAAAAGTAAAGGTGTCGCCGCTTTTAAGGACTCGATCGATCTCCTCGTACATGGGATAAGCGCCAATCCCACTAAGTTTTACCCAACCTCTCGCCCTAGTTAAAGCGACAAATAATTGATTGCGCAGATAGAGATTGCTTTCATCTCGCGCCACATTATCTAAACCTACTACATAAACCATATCTGCCTCGTGTCCCTTGGCGCGGTGGATGCGAGAGACTGTGACAGCGCCCTCACAGCAAAACTTATTGGGATCGCGGTTATTTTTGTCTACTTGGAGGATATTGCAGTCGGTAGTACTGGGGATAAAAATATCAATCCCTTTTTTAATTAAAAAACTAGCTACGTGGGTTTCTAGTTTCATCGCCTCGAAGGGAGAACCTAAAACAATCACCAGAATTTCTCCGGAGGGGCGCAAACCATCATATCTGAGGTTATGAATAATGTTACGGGCAAGAGTGCTTAATTCCAAAGTGCGATCGCTGTAAACTTGAAATTCAATTACCTTTCCTTGCCATAATTGGGGAATAGGATTGGGAGAATTTTCTAGGGGGCGTTGGAGAGTAATCTTTTGATGTGGGGTAAATCGTCCTCGAACTTCATAGCCAATAGCTTGCCATTCTTCTGTCCTGGTAATACCTGTCAGCATTCCTGCAGGACGTAATAAACCCATACCAATAGCGTGGGCTGCGGTGAGAATTTGGTGAGGAGTGCGATAGCAGCGGTGCATCACTTCGCTTTTTTTAATCCCGCCCAGGTATTTTCCTGTGACCAAATGACCTAATTGTTCCCCAAATAATTCGCTAGCTGTAGGGATGGTGAGGCTTTCTAGACTCTGTGCTTCATCATATGCCCAGATAATCCGTTTTTGTTCTGGATGAACTGGGTTAGCTGGACGCAATGCTTGATAAGCCATCCAATAAAAGGGCTGTTTGTCCTCAAATTTCGGGCGATCGGCGATTAAGTCTTGTCCTTCGTCAATCAGAATGGCATCAAATAATTGGGGAATGGGGGTTTGTTGGAGGAGTTGAATGCAGACTTCGGCTAAAGCTTCATTGGGCTGTTTGCTTTGGGTATCTTGAACTGTGAGACGATCGACTCCGGCATATTGGCAAAGAATACTGTATAGCCCCGGTTGTTTTTTGGCACCCCAAGCATGGAGAATGAGGAGGTTACGATTTTTAGGATCGTATCCTTGCTGGTTGTGGCTGAAATGACGCAGCCATCTATCTATTTGTTGTCTAATTGGGTGGTAGAGGCTGCGGGAAAAGAAGACAAAGGCAATTTTCCAATCTGGGTGTTTGAGGTGGATATGGGCGGCTTTTTGGCAGAGGAGAATGGTTTTCCCCGAACCTGCTATACCGCGAATGCGTTGGGGACCGGGAGGAATTTGTTTGCCAATGCACTCTTGTTGTAAGTCGAGTTGGGAAATGCTCGATCGCACTTTAGCTAAGATACTCCCGCGACTCTGACTGGGGGCTAAAACTCGGTGGGAAGGTTGGCAAAATAGGGGCGTACCGGAGAGGACAGCCAGGAGTAATTGCCACTGTTTGGGGGTAAGTTGCTTGGCTTGAATAACTGGCGGGGTTTGTTGCAGCAGTTCGTGGATGGATGCAGGTGAACCCAAGCGATCTTTAAAGAGAATAGGAGGGTTGCTGGGGAGTAGATGAAAACCTTTTTGTTGCCATTGTGCTTGGGTTATCAGGGGAAGGGCAATAATTACTCTTCCAGTGACTTGACGCTGGAGAATTGGTTCGCGATCGCAATATTCTAGTAAAGCAAATAATTGGTTTTCTGCTTGTTGGTAAGGGTTGCCAAAGCTAGTATAAAAGTCTTGATATTGCCAGCGATGTCCTCTAAGAGAAACAATTTGGTTAATGGCGATCGATTTGACTTCAATTACGATCAAACCCAGTTCTCTGTCAGCAATGAGGATATCTGGTTCCTTACGATATTTCCCGACTTGAGAAAAGATCGGATAGCGCCAGTAACCGATACATTGGCGATCGCTAAAAGCAGTGCGAATAGAGTCCCAAACTTGCTGTTCTCCTTTTTCCCCACTTTTGTCTAGAGGTTCAGTAGTAATAAATTTACGATCGCGATCGTGCATCTATTGACTTAATTAGAAAATGTTGAAGAGAGGGGTGTGGGGAGTGTGGGGAGTGTGGGGAGTGTGGGGAGTGTGGGAAGTAATTTTATCTCCCTTGCCTCCCTTGTCCCCCTTCTCTCCCCCTCTCCCCCTCTCCCCCTCACTCACCTGTAGTCAATTTAAATAGAAAGGGTATGACTTAAAGTCTATTGCACTACGATCGGATAATCCGGTGTTGAATTAAGCGGACAACTAAATACATATTTACCAGGTGGCTCTCCCGTACCTGTGGTGATAATCAAATCTTATCATTGGCGATCGGCAAAAGCACTGGAAATAGAGTCCCAAACTTGCTGTTCTGCTTTTCCTTCACTTTTGTCTAGGGGTTCAGTAGTCATTATCTGTTTGTAACTTATAGTCTGTAGACTTATTGTCTGCACTCCAGCGACGATCTTGTTGTGGACGAACAGAGCAGACATAGTATTAAAAAAAGGTTTGGACTTGCTATTAAACAGCGTCGGCACGAACTTGGTATATCTCAGGAAGAACTTTCTTTCCGCGCTAAACTTCACCGTACTTATATTTCAGATATTGAAAGAGGTTCTCGCAATCCTTCTCTTGAAAATATTAAAAAGCTAGCCAATGCTCTAGAAATATCTATTTCTGCTCTTTTTGCTAACTATAATATTGAAGCAGAAGAAGATAATGGTTAATGATTCTAAATGGTTTACCCAAGTTACAGATAAAAAAATAAAGATTAATAGTATTGTAATCTATAAAAGCTTATCTGCCGAAATTTTAAATAAACTAGATAATAACTTATCTGTAAGAGAAATTATCAATTGGATTAGAAACACAACTAATAAAGCTTTTAAGAAAAACTATGGTAGATCTCCACAAGTAGGAGCGCTTAATAATGCTGTAGGACGCTGGAACGAGTTCATAGCTACTAGCCTACTTTCTGAAATTGCATCCGATATCAATAAAAATAATCAGGTCTGCACCTGTCTCTTATAC
>JBFRWL010000169.1:0-5339 GCA_051439565.1 Prochloraceae cyanobacterium | reverse complement strand
AACCGTGAGCTATTTCTTCGTCAAGAATGCGGCTAAACGAACGAGGCAAGGATAAATCATTATTGTCGGAGAGGGCAACAGTAGTCATGGTTTAGTCAAAGTGGGATAAGGAAAATTATCCAACGTTGACAGCAGGAAGTAAAGAGAAAACAAGTGCCGGAAGCGTGTTTGGCGATTTAGTTAAGTTTTCCTTATCGGTCTACAGCGGGCTAAACCCCGCTGTAGTATCCTTGCCGCGAAAATCTGGGTATAAACTTTTCTTATCTATTGCAGGTATTAGGCAACTTCGTTGAAAGTGATTTACATTACTTCATCTATATGATTAAAGTTCAGAGGGCTAGGTCTGGCAATGCCGTAGCCCTGAGCGTAATCCACCTCAAACTCTCGTAACTTCGACAAGGTCGTCTCATTCTCTACGAACTCGGCAATCGTTTGGATCCCCATCGCATGACTAATGCGGTTGAAAGACTCGACCATGACACAATTGATGCGATCGCCGAGAAGATTTCTAATAAAGCTGCCGTCAATTTTCAAGTAATCGACAGGTAAATTTTTAAGATAAGCAAGGGAACTCATCCCAGTGCCAAAATCATCGAGAGCAAAGCAACAGCCAAGCTCTTTGACCGAATTAATCAACTGCGCGGCTTGACTCAAGTTAGCGATCGCTGCTGTTTCGGTGATTTCAAAGCAGATAGTCTGAGGGGCGATCAGGTATCGAGCCAATTGGTTCTGGAGAAAATCGAGAAACTGATTGTCGTTAACGCTGGCACCAGAAAGATTGATAGTATACAAGTACTCACGCTCACTTTCTGGGTTAATTAAGTTGGCTTTGTAGTGACGGGAGTAGCTGTCGAAGAAGTTGTTAATTACCCATCTGTCAATGATTGGCATCAGACCGTAACGCTCGGCTGCTGGAATAAAAACGGTTGGCTTAACTATTTCCCCTGTTGAGCTTAGCAAACGTAGCAAGATCTCGTAATGTTCTTTCCCTGAACCTCGAATAACGGGAACAATCTTTTGAGAGTACAGGCACAAACGATTCTCTTCAAGAGCTTGATCGATCTCGGCTATCCAATGTCTTTCCCCTCGCTGTCGTACTAACTTCAGATCGTCAGGTTGATAGATATGAATGGAGTTGCGCCCTTTCTCTTTGGCTGCATAGCAAGCCGCATCAGCCGCACCGAGTAAGCTGTTTAAATCTTGAGAGTGAGCATCAATAAGAACTAAACCCATACTGGCACCAATACTAAAAGTCTTGCCACCACAAGGGAAACGGAAATCTTGAATTAACTCTCTGATTGTCTCGACAATTTCAGATGCTTTTTCGAGGGAACATTGATAAAGTAAAATCCCGAATTCGTCGCCACCTAAACGAGCTAGGATATCAGTGTAACGGACTCGTCTTTGAAACAGCGCAGTTACTTGGCGCAAGAGCTCGTCTCCGACCAGATGACCGCAAGTATCATTGACGATTTTAAACTGATCTAAATCGAGATAGCAGAGGACGTGTTCTTGATTTTGGTCTCTGGCGAGCACTAGCGCTTCTAACAGTTTTTGCTCGAATGCCCGTCGATTGAGTAATCCCGTCAGGCTATCGTGGTTCGCTTGCCATGATAGCTGCCGTGCCAACTTCTGAGATTGAGTAACATCGCGAAATACCAGCACGTTACCAATGATTTGACCATTGCGAGCGCAAATTGGCGTTCCCGGCTCATTAGTAGCATATTCCTTACCGTCACGAGCAATTATAATTCCGTGATCATCGATAAGATCTTGAGAGGAGTTCCCCAGCAATTCTGCTTCGCTCTGACCCAAAATTGCGCAAAGGCGACGATTGACTTTTAACCAACGCCCGTCTGGTGCCATCATTACCATACCAATTCCTGAATCTTCAAAGGCAAGGCGGTAACGCTGTTCACTTTCTTGCAATAATGCCTCTATCTTTTTGCGAACCTCAATCTCTTGCTGTAATTGTTGATTGAGCTGTACTAATTGAGATGTCTTGGTTTCTACCACTTTCTGCCAAATCTCAACCGTGGCATAAATCTCTGTCGGGTCAATAGCCTTGAGCAAATTAGTTTGAGTGACAAGACCCAGTAGTTCTCCCTGACTGCCAGTAACTACCAACCTTCGCACGAGCAACCTTTGCATTTCTTGCTGCACTTCCCATAAAGAATCTGTTGGGCTTACACAGGCTAAGGGCCCGCTCATAACCGTTTGAGCTAGGTTTCGCGTAAAATTCAGCTCCAGCCTCTGAAACTGTACGATGTCGCGCTCCGTGATAATTCCTACAGGATTGGTCGCGGACGACGGCATTTCTTCCCCTGTTTCCTGCGTAATTACAACACAACTGACTTTATGCCTACTCATTAGCTTGGCTACACTTAGGAGCGACGCATTTAGAGGAGCATGAATTACTTGGGTAGTCATCATTTCCTCAACCCTACGCAACCTTAGAAGATTAGAGGGTTGCAGAATTAGCCTAAGACTGGTGGTCGTAACAATCCCCAGCAGTTGCTTCTTTTCGTCAATAATGGGCAAGTGTCGAATCCGATGCTGGCGTATTAATTGCAACGCTGAAAAAATATCTTCAGAATCAGTTAGAGTTAGGGTAACTATCTCTCGCGTCATTACCTCTGCTATGATGACCGATGTCAAATCCCTGTTTTCTGCCACCAGCCGCACCAGATCGCGTTCGGTAAATATCCCAACCAATTGGCTCTCTTGAGTCACCAGAACGCAACTAGCTCGTTCGACAATTGCTACAGGCGCTTCCTCTTCCATCACTATTGCCCCAGGTGGTAAGTTAATGCTACATCGTTCCCCAGTGCGACCTGAAACTCCGTTCATCAGCGCTAGCACCTCTGTGAGTGGAGTATCGGGAGTTACCTTTAAGGGAAAATACTCAATAACTTTTTCTAAGGTTGGTAAATAGCTACTTGGCTCGAAATGTTGCATAGATATTCATCTCGACACGTCAATAATAATACCCACCTTCCGCACTTCACTTTGTCAGACATTATTAGCACGAAGTGATAGGTATTGATTTCTGACTAGGTAGTCCCTACAGTGTATTTAGTTACCTCTCTATAATGACTTAAACCTCAATACAAGGGGAACAAATTTCTCAGTAGAATCACTTGAAGAGCGCGTACAGGCTTCATTTATCCTGGCAGCGGCGTAGAGGCATACGCCACTCTTGGCTTAAGAAACCCTTTGGTGAATAATAAGAATATCTGTTTTGGGGAGAGGACTTCTGCCTTCCCAGATCTATTTACTTTCATAAACAATATTTTACGCGCAATTGTGAAAATAAGTGCGCGTAGGTAGGCAAAACCCCTATGATTCCGTGTTTATGGCTAAGCTATTTAAAAAACTAATCACACCCTAGTACACTTGAAACTTTGAGCGACAACGACAGAATGAGCCATACAGCGATTTTCGATAAGGATTGCTTATATCCCCTCGATTAAGCAGCTTTTTAGTACTGAAGTACTGAAAAAAATTCCAGGACAGTCCTGGGCAAGTTAATCTTAATTGGGGTAAGAACGGGTAACAGCCAATGATTGATGGCTTACGCATAGACGGCGATGACTGTAGTCGCAGATTTTCAGTACAATTGGGGTACTGAGGTAAGGTGTTGATGTAGCGACTGAAGTGGTTGCATCCTTTGAGTGCTTTTCTTAATTACCTAAGTCTGCTTCACAACTCCCTAACTGTTTGTGGGTATCCTATTTTCATAGATGATTAGCAATAACTTCTCCACCAATCAGGTGACTTTAAAACCTTCTGACTTTGACCCGCCTCTAAAGCGAAAAGAGCCAACCGTACCTGGTTATTGGACACTTGAGGAAATTGCTGCTGAGATAGGTATGACCCCTCGCAAGATTCGCTACGACGTAACAGGACGACCTGAACATAATCTGGCTCCGTCTCTAAAAGCTTATAAGGTTGGTAAATCTCTCTTGGTCTCTGAAGCTGACGCACTTGAGTATATCTTCAAGCAACGAACCCGCAATAAATCTTAACGAAAATTTGTCTGACAACTAGTTCCTTTGAGGGAACATAAGAGATAGACTACTTAATAGTAGGCAAAACCTAGCTACCTTTCCTACTTTTTAAGTTTGATGTCATCTTATGTTCAAGACTACCTTAGATGGAGGAAAACAGATAAATGCGCCTAAAAATTATGCTACCTGGAAATCCTTTGCGACAGCCAGACTTCCTGATCGCCCTTGAATGTCATATGCATCCAGGCAAAAAACCTATGCTGGCAAGCTCTGATCGAGACTTGGTCAGCTATTGCAAATATTCAAAGTAATGAAAGAGGAAAGGTATGGCTCTAGTAGGTTTTCAAATATCTATCCTCAAAACGTTACTCAAAAACACTACCCCTATTTGTGCGTGTACGGGTTGTAGTGAGCAATTGATAGATTCTAACGTTCCTCTTACTAAAACCAAAACAAAAAATAACCACCTTAAATCTACCAATTGCTCACAACAGTAACAACCGCACCAATAGAAGTAGCATCACTACCACTGTCTTTAAATTCTTTGCTCTGAGTACTTTACAGGATTTTTTGAATTTTTACTATCGCCTCTGATCGATTACGCCATGAGAGTGAGTCGAGGGGACATTGTGCAGATGAGTCAAATGATTGTAGATTGCCGATTGAAGATTGAAGATTTGAGAAATTGATCTATAATCTCAAATTCTCACATAGCACGGTCAACCAATTTTACTCGCACAGCTTACTAAGCGATCGGGAAATCAAATCATCCGAGTTACTAAAAGACAGCTTCCCTCTTGAGGATAGATATTTGAAAGCCAAAAGGAGTCAGCCATCCAGTATTTTAGGAGGCAAGACTTTTGGCAATGAAATTCACCCCCGCTAAGCGTAACAATCCCTGCCCCATCTGCGGCGATACTTCCGGTGACTGCCGACACCTAGACAACGGGCTAATTCTCTGCCACGATTTCATAGACGGCGATGCTAGCGTAAATGGCTGGAGATGGATAAAATCTAGCAAGTGTGGAGTCTGGGGCGTATTCGTTCCCGATAAGGGTCAAAATAACTTTGACCCAGAAGAATGGAAGCAGAGGCGACGAGAACGGGAAAAACGCAAGAAACAGAAACTCCAACAGAAGTTTAATACTGCCCTAAGTGCTAAGGAACGAGACAAAGCTATCCGCAGACTGCACAAGTACATCGGGTTAACCAGTCGTCACCGAGAACTGCTCAAGAAACGAGGGTTAACTGACCAGCAAATTGAGTCAGGGCTATATTTCTCCATCTCTCCCTACCAAGAGTTACCGCCATTCATCCCGCCAAATCTCC
>JBFRWL010000168.1:0-9207 GCA_051439565.1 Prochloraceae cyanobacterium | reverse complement strand
GGGCATTTAGCCTAGATAAGTGGCGAGCATTAGATGGTTTTGTGTCGTCTAACAGGGCAGCAATGTCTAACCGCGAGGTTAGGAAGCCCTAACTATAATCGAGAGATTTAGTTAGGGAGGATGTCACTATACTCTCTCGCTCAAGGCTCAGGTAACTAGTGATTAAGTCCTATTAAATCCTATTTAAAAATAACAAATGCTATCGTGAAGAAACCAGGTGTTGAGCATAACTCAAGGTTTACAAGAATATGAGTAATAAAGAGGAAAAAATTAAAATTATTAGCGATAATCGTCAAGCTCGCTATCTTTATGACATCTTGGAAACCTACGAGGCGGGAGTGCAACTCAAGGGAACGGAAGTTAAATCAATTAGAGCAGGAAAAGTTAATCTGCGGGATGGATACGCTCTCATCCGTAATGGGGAAGCTTGGTTGCTTAACGTGCATATTTCTGGTTATCAAGCTAGCGGAGAATATTTTAATCACGATCCTCGTCGTACTCGCAAGCTACTGTTACATCGCCGAGAAATCAACAAACTTATCGGTCAAGTGGAGCAGAAAGGTTTAACCTTAGTGCCTTTGAAAATGTATCTCAAAGGTAGCTGGGTAAAGCTGAGTTTGGGTTTAGGTAAAGGGAAGAAACTTCACGATAAGCGAGAAACCCTCAAGCGTCGTCAGGACGAACGAGAGATGGCGCGGGCAATGAAGCGCTATTGAATTGGTCTGTTTGCCGTCTCAAATTCGACGAATATTGGCTAGCAATTATGGCTAGCATTAGCCACCAAAGCAGATTAATTGGCGGACGATACCAAACTGTATCCACCAATCCGTGGGCAAGCATTCCTACCATAGCGGCGATCGCTGCTATTATCCAAAACCCTTGTGGATTTCTCTGGGCGCGCCAACTCTCTAGTTGACTAATTCCTCCCTTGAAGGTAGCAAAAATCAGCCACAAAAAACAGCCCAGACCAATTAAGCCAAATTCTACCGCCGTTTCCAGAAAGACAGAATAAGCACTTAAGGCTGTATAGTTGGTACGCATATAAAGGGGATAAATTTGCTTAAAGACACCGTGACCTGGACCAATACCAATTAAAGGGCGATCACCAATCATCTTGATCGCTGCTGCCCAGACATTGATGCGAAAATTATTACTACTATCTCCTCGCCAAGCAAAAATACTCAAAACCCGCAAGCGCAAAGGTTCTAGCAGCAACATTGCCATAATTAACAATCCAGCCAAACTACCAAAGACTATCGGTAACAACCAAGTACGCGCCCAACGCGGGAGAAGATCTTTCCACCAGTAGCGAAGTAGCAGCAGAAAAGTCAAACTTAACCCTAGCATACCTATCCAGCCGCCGCGACTGTCAGTGAAATACAAACAAGAAGAGTTAACAATTAACATAGTCAGTGCTAAGAGTTTAGGCAACCAACCCCGCCAAGCGAAAACTGCTGCCATACTTAGGGCGATCGGACTCAAAAGATATCCTGCTAACAGATTAGGATTGCCTAAATAACTATAAACTCTAGTATTTTCAGCCAAAGGAGAGTTAGGATCGTTCCAGGTTGCTAGTTGTTCGACTCCAAACAGCTCTTGTCGTACTCCGTAGATGCTAACCACTAGAGCGACGTGAAGAACAATAGCGATCGTCCAAGAAAAAATGCGAGGTGAGCGTAAAACCCTTGTTGAGAGGGCAAACATGAGTAAATATAGAGTTAGCTTTACCCAGCCAGAAAAAGCTGCCGACTTCACTGGCGAGAAAGCCATCGCTACTGTAGCAATACTCCAATATAGAAGTACCAGTAAGTGAATTGGCGTTACTTCCAACCCAGATTCTTCATCTGATATGGTTAGCAAGCCCCACAAGCAGGCTGCCGCGATTAACAAAATTCCAATCAGACTAGTGGGAACAAAAGGAGCGAGCGCCAGCATAAGAGCGATCGGCAAAGCTCCTATTAATTCTGGGTGCTGAAGCAGCCAACTACTGCGACGCCAATGGCGTACAATGCCAACTAGTCGATATAAATAGCTTGCACCTAACCACGAATACGCTTGTATGTCTGGAAGTGCAAATTTAGCTCGTGCAGAATTCATAAACGCAGTTAGTATTAGCTCATTTTTATAGTACTTATTAAACTAATACTTATTTGAGTTTAACCAAGAGATTGCCTAAAAATCTTCTTAAGTTGTTTGAGCCGTTCTTTTGGGTAACTGTAAGAGATAGCGATAGCCGGACTCTGGGGCTCCTTGAATGATTATCTTGCCTTGATGTAGCTCAGCTAGATGACAAGCTAGTAATAGTCCGAGAAGTTTGTGAGAATTCTTATCGTTAGAATTTTTGTTTAGTTGTTCTGTCTCTTGCAAAGCTGCTGCTAGAGCAGATGAAGTGAGTATTTGGTCGTTTAAAGAGTAATCGCTCATCTCTAATCTAGATCCTTCTGATGAAGTTTCTAAACCAACAGGAAGGACGTTAACCAGGGAAGAGGAGCCTAGTTCTACCTGAGGTAAGCCATCTGCTAACCAGGGATGGCAAGCCCAAATACCAATATTAATTGTCTTGTTCCTATGAGAAACGTGAACCCGTACCTCACTACCTGCTTGAGCAGATTCAATTACGCCAGCTACCAGGTAGTAGAGAGCTTGCCGTATTTTTTCCTTATCTAATAACCAAAGACGATTTCCTGGCTCTACAGATAAACGCAGTTCTTGTTTTTGCTGTTTGGCAATCTCAAGCAATTGATTGAGTACTTGCTGACAAAGCATTTCAATTTCTACTGGGTTTAATTGCAGTTTTGAAGGATTCTCGTCTAAAGCTCCCAGATTGACAATTTCTTCAGCTATCAACATCAGATGCTGACCACTGGAGTGTATAATATCCATGTATTCCTTCTGCTTGCAGGTCAAAGGCCCATATACCTCGCGCTTAAGTACACTTGCCATGCCAATCACAGAGGTTAAAGGCGTTCTTATTTTTTGGGTTAACTTCTCTAGTAATCTACCTTTAATGCTATTAGTGGAAAGCGCTAAAGAAGTTGAAGTACTTGCCAGATGCTGATTTTCGATGCCAGTACTAAATTCCCATCCTGGTTGGTATTGTTGGTATTGACTGAGAACTAACTGGTTCGTAGTAGATGGTTGTATCAGGTTAGTTTGCTGATTTCTCAGCAGGCGATCTCGTTCAAATTCTCTCAGACACCAGCGAGCAGCCATAGCTAAGAATTGAACATCTCTACTGGTAAACTGCCGAGGTTCTACGTCCATTATTGCCAGTGCGCCGATACACTGACCTTGGGCAGTCATTAAGGGAGTACCTAAGTAGGCACGAATTCCGTAATCTTGTACGAGAGCGCTACTGGCAAAAACTGCGTTAGTTATTGTATCTTGGATAATTAAATTTTGATGACTATCTACGACGTGAGTACTGAAAGAGTCTTGTCGTGGTATGGTTCGGGAGACCGCCAACTGATTCATTAGTCCGATCGTGGATAGACCTAATGCTGACTTAAGCCAGAATTGGTCTTTAACCATCAAACCCAAGATGCAAATTGGTGCTTGAATAAAATTAGCGGCAGTTTGAGTTGCTTCTTCGAATACAGGAGATGCTTCTGCTTCTAATAATCCTAAGCTTTGTAAAGTAGCCAGTCGTTGTTGTTCTCTGCGCTCTTGAGTCAAACCATCTAAACGGCAAAATAACCTGTTTTTGGGGTTGCTTGAGTTCACTCTTACCCTCGAATTTATTGCTTCCAATTGCATCGCCAATCTCAATTACACTATCCTAGAAGGTGGTCTAGAAGGTATCCAATTTTTTCGCTCTTCAATATACCCTTCAGCTAAAATAGGATTAGGGTTTGGGCTGGGAGGGAGCAAAAAAATCCTTTATGTACCTGCTATACTTAAAATTCCCGTTCTCAGGTTGTTAACGAACATTTTCAGCAGAGATGATGGGGAAATTCTCAGGATAAGGTTCGATTTTAGCGTTGGGTATTTAACCAGTTTTTACTGGATTAAATAGAGTTCTCGCACAATTCGGAAGAAACGGGGAAGGCTTTCTGATCTATTCTGTTGCCCGATCGGTGTTGTCTGCCTCTTGTAAAAGGCACAATTGCCGCGAGTTCTCATGAGAACAGAAGCGCGCGCCGCGGAGCGGATCTCTTCGAGATCGGCAAAGCCAGAAGGTTCAATTTACTTGTGGATTTAGGTAAAACTAAACCTAGGGCCGCTATGCTCCAAGTCACGTCGCTGTGCTCCGAATTCAAAATAAACCAATTCAAAATTCAAACATTTTGAATTCCCCAAAGGGGTCAGAAGCGCGATCGCTTAATTCTGAGACCAGACTGGATGAGACAATAAGGAAGTAATTACTCGAACACCTCGCAGTTGATTTAATAAGGGTAGATGACCTTTAGGCGCGCTTAGATCCCAAGTAAATTCCTGGGGATAGCGCGTCCAGTTGTTACCAGTTTTCCAGCCTATGGTCGGCCACAGTTTCGAGAAATCTTTACCTACAGACTGCCAAATCTGTCGCTGTACTGAAAAGCCAAATTTTCCTTCTGAGTAAATTAACCAGAGGCGATTGAGAGTATATAGATCGGTAGAAGGGAATTGTTCTACTTCTGTAAAATAGAGCCACTTTCTCTTAATTGCTGCCTCACCAGCTAGTTCGCAAAGTTTCTGCCTGGTAAGACTGTCAGCAGCCTGGAAATCTTGCTGAACTAGTAACTGTTCTAATTGTTGGTAATCGATATTGAGCTCTGATTTTAGAGTTACGAGGCTGCCGTTAAAGTAGGTTTGCAGAAATTCTTGAGTTTTAGGAGTATTAGCTTGATAAAGGACTTGGTAAGCTTTTCCCACAACTAAGTCTGCTGGTAAAGACTGGCGCGATCGTAAAAATTGCATTATTACCTCCAATCCTGAATCCCCAGTGCTGACTAGTTGAGGAATTAGTTGGAGTTGTTTTTTTTCGGAGGAGGATTGAAGCTGGCTCGCTAATTGCGAGATATCGTGCATAGTATCTTACTATTTGAAGCAAAAGATAGACTACCACATTATTGATAACGCCTACAAGAGACAACTAATTAAATATACAAGTTTTTATCTTTGTGAGGGAGAAGACCCTGGATTTATCAAATTACTGAATTGATGTTCTAGGCAGTCTGTTAGCGGGACTTAGACATTTTTGGGGTTAAAAAAGCCTCAAGCTTATACACATCAATAATTTTACCTAGATTTAGTTGCTTTCTTGATATATCTAGGTTGCAACGATTTTTCAGGCTTTGGCGTATATCCATTACCCAAACTGGGTTGAAGGCTTTTTTTGTTATTTTTTGTCTAAGTTCCGTTAGTTAGGAAGCCTGCGGTCTACAGCAGATAGTTCACCTTGAAGAACTGCTAAGCTAAATTTTTAGTCTGTTGGTAACCTTGTTCGTAGGCAAAGCGAACCAATTGAGAGCGATTTTCTAACTGTAATTTACTGAGAATATTACTTAAATGAGTTTGAACAGTGCGAGGGCTGATAAACAAATTATCGCTAATCTGCTTATTAGTTAACCCTTGAATTACTTCCCAGAATACTCGCTCTTCTGCTGGTGTTAGAGGTAAAGGTTCTGGGTTTTTAACTTCTGTTTTTGATTGGCTAGAATTTATAGCTCCTATTTCTAGACCAGATTGTTGACCAATAAATCCTCCATTACCCACGCCAGAAGTGGTCAACTGCTGCATTAAGCGGACAATCTCAGAATGAATGCGCCGCGATTTTTCTAATAAACCCTCGATTTTCGCCAATAATTCTCGCATTTCAAAGGGTTTGGTCAAATAGTCGTCTGCACCTATTGAGTGACCCTCAATGCGATCTTCTACCTTATCCTTGCCGGAAAGAAAGATGAAGGGTACCAGTTGTCCTGAAGGTTGCGATCGCAGCTGGCGGCAAAATTCAAATCCATCCATTTCTGGCATGGCGACATCGGAAACTACTAAGTCTGGGGAATAGCTGTTAAAAGTAGTCAATCCCTCAGCGCCGGAACCAACATCTTCAACTTGGTATCCCTGTTTTTCCAAGTAACGTCTTAAAACTGTCCGCAAAATGCTATCGTCATCGACTACTAATATTTTTTTCATTGTAAGTTTGTCAATAATCCTACTAAATTACTAGAAAGATTGGCTTCGGCTTAACAACAGCTTTTTTCAGCCAATGGTATTAGTTTTTTCTTACATCTATTATTCCCACTATGGCTGCAGATTTATGCTTGTACGTAGAATAAAAGCTTAATCAGCTTCTGACTAAAAGTTAGCTTTGAGCAGTTCCCCGATAATTATCTGACACGGAAACCTATGTACGAACAACTAATACCCCCCACTAGCGGTTCTCGAATTATCTTTCAAGAAAGTAAACCCGTAGTTCCAGACAATCCTATTATTCCCTTCATTCGGGGAGACGGCACGGGGGTCGATATCTGGCCCGCTACTGAAAAGGTAATTAACGCAGCGGTACAAACTGCCTATGGCGATCGAAGAAAAATCCACTGGTTTAAAATCTATGCAGGGGATGAAGCTTGCGAAGTCTATGGAACTTACCAATATTTACCTAAAGATACCCTCAATGCAATTAAAGAATATGGCATAGCTATCAAGGGACCTCTAACTACCCCTGTTGGAGGCGGTATTCGTTCCCTCAATGTTGCCCTCAGACAAATTAACGACCTCTACGCCTGCGTTCGTCCCTGTCGCTACTACTCGGGTACTCCCTCTGCTCACAAATATCCTGAAAAATTAGATATTATCGTTTACCGGGAAAATACCGAAGATATTTATTTGGGTATTGAATGGCCTCAAGGTAGCGAAATTGCCGATAAATTAATTCACCAACTCAACACAGAATTAATTCCTGCTACTCCAGAACACGGCAACAAGCAAATTCCCCTCGACTCGGGTATTGGGATCAAACCAATTAGTAAAACTGGTTCCCAACGTTTGGTGCGCCGTGCTATTCAACAGGCACTGCGACTGCCCAAAGCCAAGCAAAAAGTTACCTTGGTACATAAAGGCAATATCATGAAATATACTGAGGGGGCTTTTCGGGATTGGGGTTACGAACTGGCAACTACTGAGTTTCGCTCCGATTGCGTTACCGAAAGGGAATCTTGGATTCTCACTAACAAGGAGAAGAATCCAGAGATTAGTTTACAGGAAAATGCTCGCCAGATTGAACCTGGGTATGATGCCTTAACTGCAGACAAACAAGAGCAAGTTTGCCAAGAGGTGGAAGCGGTTCTCAACGCGATCTGGGATACTCACGGTGAGGGTAAATGGAAAGATCTGGTGATGGTCAACGATCGCATCGCCGACAGTATTTTCCAACAAATTCAAACTAGACCAGATGAATATTCGATTCTGGCGACGATGAACCTCAATGGAGATTATCTTTCTGATGCTGCTGCTGCCATTGTGGGTGGTTTGGGCATGGGACCAGGAGCTAATCTTGGGGATAATTGCGCTATTTTTGAAGCAACCCACGGTACGGCACCCAAGCACGCTGGTCTCGATCGGGTTAACCCTGGTTCTTTGATTCTTTCAGGGATGATGATGCTAGAGTTTATGGGTTGGACGGAAGCTGCGGAGTTAATTAAGCAAGGAATTGGGACGGCGATCGCTAAGCGACAAGTAACCTACGACTTAGCACGGATGATGAGTCCGCCTGTAGATCCGCCCTTGAAGTGTTCTGAGTTTGCCCAAGCAATTATTGAGCATTTCTCGTGATACACTCCCACGCCTATCCAGTAGTTGACTTCTCCCGTGGCTAAAGCCGACGGGATTCTAATAAGGAGACTAAGTGACGGGGAGACAGACCGTCACTTAGCTTTGATTCCTGATTAACTGACCACAGTTTGATCCTGTGGGGACGAGTCAAAGCGCCCCTAGACAGTCGGCTAAGGTCTAAACCTAGCGTTCTGCTTACTTTTCTCAGAATGTTGGCAGCACCATTACAGTCTGCGTTGATATGGCAACGCGTTTCTCCAACACGATACAAACCACGCTTTGTCCTTCTCCCTGATGGCTTCCAATTCTTGGGTTTTTCACCATAGACAGGCAGATAGTCACCATCTAAAAACGAAGCTTTGCTTGTATAGCTTTCCTCGGTTTCTACAAACCTAATTCCATACATCTGACATAGTTGAGCAATCCTATCTTATAAGTCTGGCTGTGGGGATAGGTACAAACTCAGAATTATTCTTTTTTCCCAGTTCAATTTCATTTTTGTTACCTTTGTTCCAACAAAAAATAATTGTCCCAATATTATTTTCTAGACAATGATTAATTACTATTCTGGCGGCTTTATTAATGCCGTCACGCATTTGTCGGTTACGCTTTTCCGTGATGATAGATAATCGATTGCTCCAAAAGCCTTGAGGTTTATTCTCTTTAATTGTTGATACCTGCTTGTTGTACCAACGATTCATCGATTTGACATGCTTCCCGTCTACAATAAAGCTTGTCTCCACGTTAGATACACAGGTTAGCCAGTTAGTTAATCCTGGATCAATTCCCAAAACATTGTTGATATTAACTGATGGTTGCTCAGTTTTTTTGTGATAGACAAACTCAAAATAAAAGCATTTATTTCTTGGTAAAATTCTAAGTTCTCTAATGTCAGCAAAATTTAGATTGCTAGGCATTGGGATGGAAAAGCTGTCTAGTCCAAACCAACGTTTGCAGGTATTGCCTAATGGGACTCTAATTTGATTGCCTCTTAACTTCAGCGCCTGCTTGGGGTAACTAAGTCCAGCTAACCCACCCTTTTTCCGGTAGTTAGGGATTCTTGGTCGTTCAGTTATTTTGCCTTCTTGATAAGCCTTAACCAATCCATAATAGGATTTAAATGATTCGGCTACGGTTCTTAAGATTTGTTGTGCGGCCTGGGAGGATAAAACTCTATAGTGATTATTGGTTTTGTAGATTTTCTCTAAATCAAATTTACCAATACCTTTGTTGGTTTTAAAATACAATTGCCTAGCATAATAAATTCCCATGTTTGTTAGCTTATGAGCTTCAGAACACAGGAATTCTAAGATGCTAAGTAAATCTCGATCTTGCTTGACTAAAATTTGCTGACAACCGTACATTTTCTCTCTGAAAAACTACATAAATTATATCATGTTTTCTAGACGTTTAAAACCGTCTAACCTAAACGGTTTGCTCGGTTTCATCCCC
>JBFRWL010000167.1:0-16272 GCA_051439565.1 Prochloraceae cyanobacterium | reverse complement strand
GTAAAGGAACGGGTTTAACTAGCTATATTGAACGATTTAATAATACTCTGCGTCAAAGAGTTTCACGATTAGTTCGAGATACTTTGTCTTTTTCTAAAAAACTACAAAATCACCTTGGTGCTATCTGATATTTCATACACCACTACAATTCATCCTTACTTGTTTAGGACTACCTTATTTTAAATTACCCTTTGATTGCTTCGCCAATAAAGTATTGCAGCTCCCGAATTCTTCCGTTTTTTGACATTGTTTTCAAATGGCTGCACAGTACATCAGTCCTGGTTTTCGATTACTGAATCGGTGTTCTAGTTAAGTAGAACTCGCAGTTTATATGTGATAAATGCATCATTTCAATGTATTTATAGCATATAAAGTTAAATTAGAAACTCGATCAATGATAAATAAGAAAGTAGAAACTTCTATTAATTATTTGATAAATGACGATCATTGACAAATTCGCGGCAGCAAATATCAAGATTATTCAGCCATCTGGTACTTTTTTAAGTAGTAATACTGCCAGCCAGATTTATCAAGAATTTATCGACTCAATTAAGCAAAAACCAGAAATCATAATGATAGACTTGAGAAATTTCAAGGTCATTGCTCAGGGAGGATGGAAAATAGTAAAGTTTTGTCAGTCGAAAGCAAATAAATTGGGAATTAAATTATTTATTTTTTCAAGAGAGGAAGAGCGAGAATTCTTAACTTAAAAGATTTTTGTAAAATATTAAATATTTAATAACTTTTGCTCCCAACTGGTTGAGACGACGCGAAGATTATGGTATTGTTCGCAAAAAATTTTCAAGCAAACCAAGGAGGGTTTTATGGTCACCGCCACAAGACCAGAACAAAAAGTTAAAATCGGCCCAACTAAACTGTTAATTAACAATCAATGGGTAGAAAGTGCTTCTGGCAAACGGTTTGAGACGATTAACCCCGCCACAGGGGAGGCGATCTGCGATGTGGCTGAGGCGGATGCTGCTGACGTGGATAAGGCAGTAGCAGCAGCACGCAAGGCTTTTACCAGTGGCGACTGGCCGAAAATGTCTGCCAGGCAGCGCGGTGAATTACTGTACAAGCTAGCCGATCTAATCGAAGCAAATAAGGAAGAACTAGCACGGCTGGAAACTCTGGACAATGGTAAGCCGCTGAACGAGTCGTTAAGCAACGATCTACCTCTGGTGATCGAATGCTATCGTTACTACGCTGGCTGGGCTGACAAGATTCAAGGCAAGACTATCCCGATTAGCGGTCCTTACCTGTGCTATACTCGCCACGAGCCAGTGGGTGTGATCGGTCAGATTATTCCCTGGAATTTTCCGCTGCTGATGCAAGCATGGAAGCTAGCACCAGCCTTGGCAGCAGGTAACACCCTGATTCTCAAAACAGCGGAACAAACTCCGCTATCAGCGCTACGAGTAGGCGAATTAATTTTGGAAGCTGGTTTTCCTCCTGGGGTAGTTAACATTTTATCCGGCTATGGCCCAACTGCCGGACAGGCGATCGCCCGCCACATGGATATCGATAAAGTTGCTTTTACTGGTTCGACAGAGGTGGGACACCTAATTATGGAAGCCTCTGCCCAAAGTAACCTCAAGCGCGTTACCCTGGAACTTGGAGGTAAGAGTCCAAATATTGTCTTCGCTGACGCTGATATAGATGCGGCACTTGAAGGAGCCCACAACGCTCTGTTTTTCAATCAAGGTCAGTGCTGCAATGCCGGTTCGCGGCTATTTGTAGAAGAGAAGTGTTATGATGAGTTCGTCGCTAAGTCTGTGGAACGGGCGAAGAATCGCACCGTCGGCGATCCTTTCTCTCTCAACACCAAACAGGGACCGCAGGTGGATCAAGTGCAGTTCGACAAGGTCATGAGCTACATTGAGTCGGGGAGAAATCAACGGGCTCAGTTGCTATGTGGCGGCGATCGAGTTGGCGATCGCGGTTACTTTATCCAGCCAACTGTCTTTGCTGACGTGCAGGATGAGATGAAGATTGCTCGAGAAGAAATCTTTGGCCCGGTGATGAGTATCATTAAATTCAAAGACCTCAATGAGGTAATTGAGCGGGCAAACCAGACAATTTATGGTCTCGCAGCAGCTGTGTGGACTAAGGATATTACCAAAGCTCACGCGATCGCCAACAGTGTCCGCGCTGGTACGGTCTGGGTAAATTGCTACCATGTCTTCGATGCTGCTGCTCCCTTCGGCGGTTTTAAACAGTCTGGCATTGGTCGCGAAAAAGGCGAATATTGCTTACAGCAATATACTGAAGTCAAGACGGTAACGATTAAACTGTAGCAAGCAGTATTATTTGATTTGTGCATTCACTGGTGAACACAGGGAACAGGGAATAGAAATCACACTCTTCCTTCTCGTTCCCTGTTCTTAAATGATTGAGGATTGCTATATAAATAAGTTTCATCAATTATTGAAAATAAACTATATAGTCATATGATAGTTTATTCAAAATGATTTAAACTCGTAAGTATACTAAAAAACCTTCCAAAAGAAAAACACTGCCATTGGCAGCAGTGTTAGGATATTCGGAGTACTATAATAATAATATTTTTTTGAGAAAAAGTGAACTCCAATAAACTCTAAAAGACTGCAAAAATGAAAACGCGCACACTCGGAACCTCTGAGATAGAGATTACGCCGCTACTGATGGGAACGTGGCAAGCTGGTAAACGCCAGTGGGCAGGAATTGAGGATGCTGAATCTATCAAGGCGATTCGAGCGGCATTTGATGCAGGTATTACAACTTTTGATACAGCTGAAGTATATGGGGAAGGTCACTCAGAAAGAATTGTAGCCCAAGCCTTGTCAGACGTGCGCGATCGCGTAGTTTATGCTACCAAAGTATTTGCTAATCACCTTAAATACGATCAAGTGATTGAAGCATGCGCTCGCTCTTTAAAGAATTTAAAAACTGACTATATAGATTTGTACCAAATTCACTGGCCTACTGGTAGCTGGAATAGTGAAATTGTACCCATTGAAGAGACCATGGCGGCGCTGAATGAGTTAAAAGAACAGGGGAAAATTCGGGTGATCGGCGTTTCTAATTTCTCGCGCGCTCAACTAGAAGAAGCGACACAATATGGACGCATAGATAGTCTACAACCTCCTTATTCTCTGTTTTGGCGGCAAGTAGAAAAGAATGCTAAGCCCTACTGCGTGGAAAACAATATTTCAATTTTGGCTTATTCTCCTTTAGCGCAAGGGTTATTAACCGGAAAATTTGGTCCCGATCATAAATTTAAGGAAGGCGATCATCGAGGCAAAAATAAGCTTTTTTATATCAAAGAAAACTATGAAAGAGTGCAGCAAGCTCTAGCAAAATTACGACCAATTGCCCAGCGCAATAATTGTACTCTAGCTCAGCTATCTCTAGCCTGGCTAATTTCTCAACCTCAGACTAATGCTATTGTAGGGGCAAGGAATGCCGAACAAGCAGTAGCTAATGCCAAAACGGTAGAAGTTAAACTATCTCCAGAAGAGATAGCAGAAATAGATGCCATTGGAAGAAGTGTTACCGATTATTTAGACGATAATCCAGTAATGTGGGATTTTTAAAGTAGTTAAGTGGGTAGGCAAAAATAAATATAAAATCGAAAATGCCGCGCCAAAATAGAAAGCGAGAGATTAAAAAACTACGCAAAAAAAAGCGTCTCGATCGCCTGATGCGTCGCTGGAAGATGGCACTTTGGGTTATAGTTGCTGTTCTATTTGCTATGGAATTTGGTTTAGAATTGATAGATATTCTTAAACTATAGAGAGAAGATTTAGCTATTTTTAATAGGAGAGCAGTTCACTAACAAGCTATACTACCAGCGATCGCTTCCACAATTTATTTTTCCTGCTCAACTAAAATGGCGCTATGACCAATTTTTACAACATTAAGATTCACAATCGTCAAAACGGGACTCAACACTCCCTAGTATTACCAGACGACCAGTATATTCTGCACAGCGTAGAAAAAACTGGCGGCGAATTGCCTTTTTCTTGCCGTAATGGTGCTTGTACGACCTGTGCTGTGCGCATTCTTTCCGGTGAAGTTTATCAGCCAGAGGCCATGGGACTGTCGCCAAAATTGAAAGAACAAGGCTATGCTCTTCTTTGCGTAAGTTACCCTCGTTCGGACTTAGTAGTTGAGACGCAAGATGAAGACGAAGTCTACGAACTCCAGTTCGGTCGCTACTTTGCCAGAGGTAAAGTTCGCTTTGGATTGCCTCTTGATGAAGATTAACGAGCAAAATCTTCAAGTCAAACCTTTTTTGTTATTCGTCATTTGTCATTTCTACTAACTCACGACTAAGGACAAATGACACATACTACAGTTGGAAAAATTATCTTTTAAAAAATGAATCAAAATTCCTCCAAGGAACTGCAACTTTTTCTCGATATCGCTACCGAAGCGGTGATGGCTGCTGGTGTAATCTTAGAAAATCACTGGGGAAAATTAACCGCAATTGAAGAAAAAAGTCGTCCTGGAGACTTAGTAACAGAAGCAGATAAAAAAGCAGAGGTGGAAATTCTCAAAGTTTTGCGCCGTCACCTTCCCGAACACGGAATTTTGGCAGAAGAATCGGGTCGGATAGGAGAATTAGAGAATCAATATCTCTGGGCGATCGATCCTGTAGATGGAACTACCAATTACGCTCACGGATATCCCGTGGCTGCAGTTTCTGTAGGATTACTAATTAATGGAATTCCTCAAGTTGGCGCAGTGTATAATCCATTTCGCCACGAATTATTTCGCGCTGCCAGAGGTTTAGGCGCAACTTGTAATCGTCGTCCCATGGGAGTTTCCCAGACCAGTGATTTAAGTAAAAGCTTGCTAGTAAGTGGTTTTGCCTACGATCGACGGGAAACTACTGATAATAATTATGCCGAATTTTGTTATTTAACACACCTGACTCAGGGAGTACGGCGCAGTGGATCTGCTGCTTTAGACCTAACAGACGTTGCCTGCGGACGACTTGACGGATATTGGGAAAGAGGAATTAGTCCTTGGGACGTTGTTGCGGGAATAATAATATTGGAGGAAGCAGGATGCCAAGTTAGTGCTTATGATGGCAGTCCCTTGGATATTAATTCTGGACGCATTTTAGCAACGAATGGTCAAATACATAAAAGCCTCAGCACTGCTTTGATGCAGACTCCTCCCTTAGCAACATGGAATAGTCAGATTAGTTGAATAAAGTTATTAATCAATCTAATCCGATCGAAATCCTGTCTAGTTACCTCGATCGCTGATAAAAAGCGCTCTGTAACTGGAAATCACTCTAAAAATATTCACAGGAAGGCTTCTGACACTAAAGATGAAACAGTCTCTTACATCTTTTCAAATCAAACACGGACTTTTTCAGCTTGATTTTACCGATCATTATGCTATTTTAGGAATTCCTCTTGGTACAGATGAGAAACAAGTTCGCAAGCGCTATCTGCAAATAGTTCGTAGTCTTCATCCTGACAAGTGTAAAGCCAAAAATAAGGCAGAAAAAGAGTATGCTAACCAAATTTTATCCAAGTTAGTTAATCCCGCCTACGAGCATTTATATAAAAAGAATTTACGAGTAGAATATCAATTAGTCCTGCAGCATATCGGTCAGCGTCTGACTGAGGAAGAGGAAAAAGTAACGCTGATAACTGAGAGTGCTAAAAAATTGGCTCAAGCTGGAGAAAAAGCGGAAATTGTTTATAATAGAGTCATACAAGCTCTAGCATTAGAACAATATAAATCCTTAGAGAATGTTATCAATATAATTGCTCAAATGAGTGAATTGAATCTAATCTATCTGAAGCTAACAGCAGGTAAAAAGATTCAAGCATCCTCAATAGCGACCCCAAAAATTTCAGTAGCTGTAGTTCCACAAGCAGTTAACACTAGCCAAACGCCTCCTCCAGAACCTGAGAAAAAATCAGTCGATCCTTATATTCGTCGCGCCCAAGAGTATATCGAGAAAAACAATTTTGCTAAAGCAAGAATAGAATTAGAAGACGCTTTTAAAATTGAGACACACAATAGTAGTTGTACGGCTTTGAAAGGCTTGATTTATTTGAAGCAAAATCAGCTCACATCGGCGAGAATTTTTATTAACAAAGCCTGGAAAGCTAATGAGAAAGATCCTATAGTAATTAAGTGCAAGCAACAGCTAGATAAGGTAGATCCAAAAGCAGCAGGCAAAGGAAAAAATTCTGGTAGTTCCGATCGCGGGAAGTCATCTGGTAAATCAGAAAATAGCGGTATTTTTAGAAGTCTGTTTGGCGGTAAGAAAAAGTAATAGCAAAGGCAATAGAGAAACAGGTAGAGACAAGGGAGAGAAACCAATAGCCAACAGCAATCAACAATCAACAATCAGTAAAAAAGTAATTATTCAACTGAGTAGCTCCGATTCCCGATAAACTGTTGATATAGTCCTTTTAACTAGCCAATAACAGCCGATGATTCGTCAACCACCAGCCGGAGCAAGGGATTTGCTGCCTCTAGAAGTTGCCCAAAAATGCTGGATTAATGACCGCTTGCAGCAAGTATTTCAGCAATGGGGTTATCAGCGAATCGTTACTTCCACCCTGGAAAGGTTAGATACTTTAATGGCTGGTGGAGCCATTGAACCTGCAACCGTCATTCAGCTCAAAGATCCCTCAGAAGAAATCCTCGGACTGCGTCCAGACCTCACCCCTTCTATTGCGCGAGCAGCAGTTACCCGCATGGGGGACGAAAGTTTTCCACAACGCCTTTGTTATCGAGCTAACGTATTTCGCAATCCACCTCTAGGAGGTCATCACGGTCGTCAGCTAGAATTTTACCAAGCGGGGGTAGAATTATTGTTTGCTGGTGGAGTTTTAGCAGATGCAGAAATTCTTCTCCTACTGGCAGATTCTCTTCGTCAGCTAGGGATGGAGCAATGGCACTTAATTTTAGGAGATGCCGGACTGACCCGATCGCTGCTGTCTCCCTTCCCAGAAAGCTTACAAAAACAGGTACGTGCTTGCTTAGCTAAGCTAGATCGGGTTGAATTAGAAAATTTATCTCTTGCTCCAGAATTGCAAAAGCGAGCTTTATTGCTGTTTGACTTGCGGGGAAAACCAGCAGACGTGCTGCAAAAAGTTGCCAGTCTAGATTTAGACGAGTCAGCCAAACAAATTGTTAGCAATCTAAAATCTCTGGTAGAACTACTAGAAGCCAGTAGCTCGTCCTTACCACTAATTTTGGATCTTAGCTTACTGCAAACTTTTGACTATTACACTGGCATTGTTTTTGAAGCGATCGCTTATCAAGACAATCAGTGGCATATTTTAGGACAGGGGGGACGCTACGATAAATTATTGGGGGTTTATCATCCTCAGGGAAAAACAGCTCCTGGAATTGGCTTTGTTTTGAATATAGAAGATTTACACTCTTGTCTGCTCTTAGCCTCCAGATTGCCTCAAGAAACGCCAGCCAGTGATTGGTTAGTAATTCCCCAGACAGCCGAGGCGGAAGCAGTTGCTTTTATTTATGCGCAAAAACTGCGAAATTCCAAGGATGCGGTACGAGTAGAAGTGGATTTGGGCGGACGTTCTCCCGAACAAATTCGAGAATATGCTCGCAGTTGCCGGATCGATCGCCTGGCTTGGATAGAAACAGATGGTACAGCCGCGATCGAGACTGTGTAAACTGTCGAGCATTTAATTTGCTAGCCGTCGTCTGAGGCGATTTTGATTTTATCGACATGGTGAAGTTCAGATAAAGAACAAATATAGTGTAATGGGTAGCTGTTGCTAGGCTAGAAGAAGCTGGCTAATTTGAGAGTAACTGTCGAATTTGAGGAGAAAGAACACCTTGCCACATACAATTGTCACTGAAACTTGCGAAGGGGTAGCCGACTGCGTTGATGCTTGTCCTGTAGCCTGCATTCACCCCGGTCCTGGTAAAAATATTAAGGGCACCGATTGGTATTGGATAGACTTCGCTACCTGTATTGATTGCGGAATTTGTCTGCAAGTTTGCCCAGTGGAAGGAGCAATTGTTCCAGAAGAAAGACCAGATTTGCAGAAAACTCCACAGTAAAAGCGATGGAAAATTTGTTAGAAGTTCAGGACGTATATGCTGGATACGTTCAAGATTTGAATATTCTGCAAGGGATTAACTTTAGAATTGCGCCAGGAGAATTAGTAGCAGTAATTGGCCCTAATGGTGCTGGCAAGTCAACCCTAGCGAAAACTATTTTTGGCCTATTAATCCCTAATCAAGGCAGAATTATCTTCAAAGATGAGAATATTGCTGGGTTGAAATCTAACCAAATAGTCCGTCGGGGAATGTGCTACGTACCACAAATCTCTAATGTCTTTACTCATCTGTCTGTAGAAGAGAACCTGGAGATGGGCGCTTTTATTCGTCAAGGTTCTTTGCACTCAGACAAAGAGAAAATATATACCATGTTCCCTAAGCTAGCAGAGAGACGTCGCCAAAAAGCAGGAACTCTCTCTGGAGGAGAGCGTCAGATGTTAGCAATGGGTCGAGCATTGATGCTCGATCCAGATTTACTGCTGTTAGACGAACCCTCAGCAGCTTTGTCGCCGATTCTAGTTAAGGACGTATTTGAACAGATTAAAGCGATTAATCAAAGCGGAAAAGCGATAGTTTTAGTAGAACAAAATGCCAAGAAAGCTTTGTTAATGGCAGATAGAGGATATGTCTTAGAAAGCGGACGCGATCGTTTTGAAGGCACTGGTCGAGAATTATTAGAAGATCCCAAAGTAGCACAACTTTACCTAGGAGCAGCTTCGAGCGCTACATAATCAGTATTTAAATTAATTTTTGAGGTGAGGCAATAGGCAACAGGGATTAAGGGAAATTCGGTTAATTGCTGAAACCCCAGTTTAAAGGCATCTTAGCTTATCATTGTAGTAGGAACAGAGATCGATAAAATGCTAGGCTATCTCACTACCATGCACTCAGGAGTATCTCGCCAAAAGAGCGATCATTCTCACAATCGAGCCCTTTCCTCAAGGGTTTTACTGACAGATTCTATTGAAACAAATCGTTAAGACAATAATGGTGACAGCTTTGAACATAAATTCTCAAAAGCTAGAGGAAATTCTGGCGATCGTCCGTCCTATAGGTTGGGGTGCAGCCGATATACTCCGTTCCTATTATCGCGGTGAAGTAAATAACGGTAATCTGGAAGTTCAAGAAGGCAAAAAAGACGGGCCAGTTACCAGTGCCGATCTCGCCACCAATCATTACATCTTAGAACAACTACAACAAGCTCTCGGTAGCTACGATTTTGGCTATCTTAGCGAAGAAACCCACCAAGGTACGGAACCTTTACCTCAAGAGTGGGTATGGATTATCGATCCTCTCGATGGCACGAGAGACTTTATCGATCAAACTGGAGAGTATGCAGTTCATATTGCTCTCGCCTATCAAGGACAACCTGTACTATCTGTAGTTGCCGTACCAGAAAGAGAAAAGTTATATTTTGCTATCAAAGATAATGGCACCTTTGTAGAAACTCGCGATCATACCGTTACGCCTATACGAGTATCAGAAAGGAACAAAGTTGAAGAATTATATTTAGTTGCCAGTCGTACCCATAGAGACGAGCGCTTTCAGAAACTAATAAACCGACTTCCATTTAAAGATAAGAATTATGTAGGCAGTGTCGGTTGCAAAATCTCTACTATTTTAGAGAAAAACTCAGATGTTTATATCTCTCTTTCTGGCAAGTCCGCACCCAAAGACTGGGATTTTGCTGCCCCAGAACTAATTCTGACTGAAGCTGGGGGCAAATTTACCCACTTTAATGGCAACCCTCTTACCTATAACCAAGGGGATGTCAGACAGTGGGGTGGTTTGATGGCAAGTAACGGTCATTGCCACGAAACCCTCTGTCAAAAAGCAAAAGGAATTTTGGCAGAGATAGATGGTTAGAGCAAATTAGTATAACTCCTCATTGAACAGTGGCGAGCATGGCTAATCGTTGTCGAAAGTAGCAGCAATCTAATCTCAAGGTATTCCACGGCTGTTCTCGCGCTTTGGAATTATTGTTGATGAGATAAAAACTATGTGTCTATTACTGCCTCGGCCTCGATCGTCGATCGTGAATTATCGCTCCAGTCAAACTCTATCTGTCTGGCAGTTCTCTCAGCAAGTTCTTGGCTATGTAGCCTGCTAACGAGATGCAAACTCATGTCGATGCCTTCTGATATGCCAGCGGATGTAATTATCTTTCCTTCATCAACCCAACGCTTTGACTCATGAACACTTAGATCGGGATAAGCTAAACGCAGGTCAGACATGTGCTCCCAATGAGTTGTCACATTCTGATTGGTCAAAACTCTAGATTCTGCTAACAGAAATGCTCCAGTGCAAACGGATGCTACCAATTTTGCGCTTTTCCCTCTTGAAGCAATCCAGTCAATTATATTTACCTTTTTCATTTCTTGAGTGTGGACACCTCCGACGACGATTAGTAAATCTATTTGCGGGTGATTGTGAAACCCAAAAGATGGATTCACCCCTTCAGTCAGCTACTAATACATGAATATCTTCATCGAGATAAAGTTCTATAAATAAACGGCACATATTCTATTTAACTAAAGGATCGATTAATTCATCAGAAATTCGATTTAATTTAATGTAGTTATTGATTTCGTCTTGGTTATCGCTGTAATAACTAAGAGCATCAAATATTTGAGCTAAGGTTAAATGAGGTAATCCTTGAGAAATTTCTTCAGGTGCAGTTCCAGAGCGCCACATTTCTACAATTGCTCTTACAGGTGTTCTTGTTTCTGCAATAATTGGTTCGCCATTTAATATTTCCGAATCAGTAACTACATAACGATGCCCTGTTGCTTTAATCATGATAATATCCCTTGGAAAAAGTCGATGAATTTAATGGTGAATGTGCCCCGCTTCGGAGAGGCGGTTATAACCGTATCGGGGTTAACCTCTCATGGTTATAGAATTCACAGGTTACAGCACGTTTCCGCTCTTTGAGTTAACTACTTGAGCTGACTTATGTTCACCAATGGTGAACATTTTAACTTTTTCTGGAGAGTTAGCTGTCCTGTACGATCGCCAACTTCTTTAAGTTCCTGATTGGTTGATTATCAATTTGATAATCAATTCCTGTAGCCTGGTAATAATGGTAAATCTGACGGTTACTGCCCCCCTCCATGAACTGATGAAAACAGGGTGAGAAAATGTAGCCCAGATTTAGCGGGGGTTTTTGTCAAAACGAAAGTTTACAAGATTCTGACTGGTGTTGAAAGAGAATGTGAGTAGGAGTAAGAAACAAAAAAAGCTGCGAGGAAATAAACGACTAACTATAGCTCCAATATCTCGTCTCTAACCTGACAAAATGTTCCAGGTAGATTCAGGAGGTGCCTGTGAATGAATGATGCGAAAAAGACAAGTAAGCAATTACCTAATTTGAATCTAAGTAATGAAGACTGGTTTAATTTAGGAAAATCAGATGCTTGGACGAGAAGACCCAAATTCCTCCCGGAACAGGATAGCACAACGGCTATTATGTAAGAGCTGGGCTATAGTGAGGGTCTGACTCAAATCTACATCGAAAAACTCTTGGTTATTGTGAAAACAAAATATCCCTCGCTCGCGTAGCGCAGGCTTCGCCTGACCGCGTGTTAGGGATAAATTTATTTGATTATAATTACTGCCAGTTCCATAAAAGCCTACGTATCGAATTCTTACCCCCGGCGATTCAAAACGTGGCTAGTTGGGCATAGGAATAAGTACGAGCATCCATAGTCCCGCTACACCTAGAAACAAGAAACAGAACATTGCGTGGTAAATTTCATTATCGGTAACAGAGGCATACCACAGACCAATAGCGAACAGTGCTATCGACAACAGCCACTGGAGCTGGAGCGATTCAAGCCAAGAGGTTTCTGGCGTAGCATATCCCCATACATGCTTAATGATGAAATCACTAATGTAGATAATTGGCAAGAGAAAGTAAACTCGAAAGAACTGTCTTCGATTGGTGTAGAAATAGGTTTTAAGATCACAAGCCTCGCCCGCGTCTGGGAAAACCAAACGACTAGGTAGAGAGGAAAGAAACGCACAAAGAAGTACGTACAGAAAGGGAAAGAAATGGAGGGATTCTCTTGCCACGAAATCCGTATATGAGGTCCACCAGAAGACCACCATGCTCAGCACGAGATTTAAAGCCCACAAACATTGGAGCCAATACAACTTTAAGAAGCCATGTGACTTTAATGCTAATCCGAATCCTCCAAGGATATTTGTCATGGCCAGACCGATCACAACTGATACTAGTACCGCTAGATGTTCGAAACCACTCATTTTCGGCTCGGGAAGTTTCCCGCGCAACAATTCCTTGTCGGCGGCGACAGCTTCAGTGTCGTAAAGGTTAACATCTCTATATTCTATGTCGATGATCGTCCAGTCAGCTTGTTCAAAGCTGCCAGAGTGTTTCCTTTTTTGCTTTTAGATTGTGGATTTTGGGATTTGAAATTAATGCGAGTTTGATAACAGAAATTTACTGCGAGGTGTAATTATTCTGATAAACAAGCCAAATGCTTAGAAGTTAAATCCCATCGACAGTTAAGTCCTTCCGACCAAAAAGACATTGAATGGCTCTCCAGTAGGGCAAATTCTGGATGCAGTGGTGAAAACTTCATAAGGGCCTGAGAAGTCCAACACCTCAGCCCGATCGTAAATAAAAATTCCTACGTTCATCTTAGTTAGAACCTAGAAGCAAGATAACATTTCACTCGGTCAATAGTACGATAGCCAATTCGCTGATAAATTGATTCACCCATGGGCGATGCTTGAAGAGCAGCCACTCGCGCGCCACGCTGTAAACCCGCGTTGCTAGCTAAGCTCGTACAAACTGCTGCTAAGCCATTACCTCTAGCACTAGGAGTCGTACTGACCCAGTTAATTCCAGCTACAAGTTCAGTCATAATTACCATTGCTGTAGAAGCGGGCTCACCGTCAAGATATGCTATGTAAATAATATATTTTGGTGATAGCAATCTTTGCGGAACTGCGAAAATTGCTTCGGTATGTTCTCTGGGAAATTCCAGAGTTTCAAATGCAAGACTATTTACATAGCGCACGTCTAAAATTTCTTTCTCCTTTGTTGCTAATCGAATTTGAGCAGAAGCGGGAAGATTTGGCACATCGACTTGGGAATCTAACGCCATCACTGGAGAATCGAACATTTGCTGCATTTGAGCAGATCTAAGTTTCTCTTCTAAATCTCGATCTCGTTCTCCATAGGTGAAAATAGTAAAATCTCGATCGAGAGGTTGAAAAAAAGACTTAGCTCTACTAATTACTTCTAGGGCAGGTATATTGACATCAAGACGAATTACGGAATTCATCAATATGGGAAAATTGGTACTTCCAGCGACAAACAGAAGTCCATCTTGCTCCATTAATTGACTCGATCGCTGCCAACGTCCAAATTCTCTCGTTGCTTCGACAAAATTGGCATACACCAATTGATTTAATAGAGAATCCAAGTTATCTCCTTTCCATAGCATAGATGGCTAATAATTCTCATGACTAACTCTAATTTATTTTAATTTCTGGTGTTAATACCCACCGATAAATTCTCGAATGGTCTACTTACAGCCCTAGCTCTTTCATCATTTCTTAAAGATTTGGGTAGCTCAAACTGTAGCGGAGATCCCAACGGATGCAGAGTAAAATAATCTGTCGTGCAAAATATTTCGATTTAAATGGCTCTGTGCTCCAAGTTCAAAGAAAAAAGCAATAATAGATATATCTCTAACAGTGAAATACTGATATTACTTCCGATTTCACTTCAATAAAAAACTCTTTTGAGCAATTACCTATTACTAGAGTCACGATGACTAATGCTGCTTCTGCCAATAATGGCAACTTCTCGAACTTTGATTTTTTTTACCCTCAACCAACGCAGGATAGCAACTTAGTGCAAGAGCTAGGTTTCCTTCCTGGACTAAAAGAAATCTTAATGCTGCGCCAAGTACATGCCTTAGAACATGCAACTGTTTGGGTTCTCAGTGAAATTAATAAAAAATCAGATAGTACAACTTCTAAAGATTCCCCCCAACAGGATAATGAAAATTTAGGTGGTTTGTCTACCGAGCGAGGATTCTATTTATACGGTCAGGTGAATCAATTGGAACTCAAGCGAGCTGTACTAGTCGCACTCCAACGTCTCCAAGCTGGAGAATGGAATTTAGCAATACATCCTCGTTGCGGCACTAATTTATCTGTAGCTATGGTCTTGACGGCAGGCCTAGTTTTAGGAGCTCATTTATTACTGCCTAGAGGGCCGATCGAACAAGTTATTGGTTTGGGTATAGCAGCAACAACTGCCGCTCAGCTAGCACCAGATCTAGGAAAGGAAGCTCAAAAGTATCTAACTACTTCCATTCCCTTTAATTTAGAAGTCAAAGATATCTCTGCTACCTACGATCTCTGGGGTCGTCCAGCCCATTTTGTCCGCTTGCAGTGGCGGGATTCGCAATAAAACTTAAAATTTAGGGTGACCAGTGAGTCCCGATCCAGTAGTAGGCTGTTATCTAAAGGGCTTAAGGAATAATTATGGTAAAACGCGGCGATAAAGTTAAAATTCTGCGCAAAGAATCCTACTGGTATCAAGACGTAGGCACAGTTGCTAGTGTAGACAAAAGCGGCATTCGCTACCCAGTGATCGTTCGCTTTGATAAAGTTAACTACACTGGCTTTAGTGGCAACCCTACAGGAGTTAACTCTAATAACTATGCTGAAAGCGAACTCGAAGTAGTAGAGGAAGCAAAAGCAAAAGCTAAAAAGTAAATAGGGAACTCCTCTAGGCGGGCTTTGACCGCCTACGGCGGAAGGAACAAAGGCTTTATTGTTACCGACAATCTAACCCTTCTGTCCTCTGCCTTTTACCATCTGCCTTCTTTTTAATCGTGCCTGAACTTCCTGAAGTGGAAACAGTGTGCCGAGGTCTTAATAAATTGACTCTCGGACAAGAAATTAGGGGTGGGGAAGTGTTGCTTAAGCGGACGCTTGCTTACCCCCTTTCTGTACCAGAGTTGTGGCAGGGAATAGAAGGAGCAGCGATCGCCCGTTGGCAGCGACGGGGTAAATATTTATTAGCTCAACTCCAAGATTCTTCCTCCCAACCTGCTGGTTGCTTAGGCGTACACTTGCGCATGACAGGTCAATTGTTGTGGGTGCAGCAACAGGAACCACTGCAAAAACATACCCGCATCCGCCTGTTTTTCCCAGATAACCAAGAGTTACGCTTCGTCGATACCCGAACTTTTGGCAAAATTTGGTGGATACCGCCTCAGACCACCCCCGAAACAATTATTACTGGGTTACAAAAATTAGGGCCAGAGCCACTTTTACCTGATTTTTCTCCGTCATGCCTAGCACAAAAACTCCACAAAAGTCGCCGTTGTATTAAAACTTTACTTCTAGATCAGGGCGTAGTCGCAGGGATAGGTAATATTTATGCCGATGAAGCCTTATTTAAGAGTGGAATTAGACCGGAGGCGATCGCTGCTGACTTAAGCTTAGAGCAAATTGAGACGCTGCATCGGGCAATAATTGAAGTTTTGCAAACCGCTATTGACAAAGGTGGAACTACTTTCAGTAATTTCCTCAATATTATGGGAGTAAATGGTAATTACGGTGGTATTGCTTGGGTTTATGGTCGCGCGGGACAACCTTGCAGAATTTGCGGCACTGCGATCGAAAAGACTAAATTAGCAGGGCGTTCTGCTCATTTTTGTCCTCAGTGCCAAAGTTAAGTAGGTGGGTCAAATTAATCAGAAAATGGTTGAGAGAGGCAACAGGCAATAGGCAACAGTCAAGAAACAGCTAACAACTCATTTAATTTAGATTTTATACTTATTTTCGCCTACTCACTTAACACTTTAATTTATTTGTTACTAGTTTGTGACTTAGGGTCGCTAACTTGTAATCAGAAAGAAACAGAGTTAATTGTAGAAGACTAAATTCAAAATTAACTCTATAAATATCAAAACTTAATGCAATCTTCGCGCAAGATTATTTCCCCTCAAACCGAGGAATGAAAAAAACACTTCTCAGGCAATTAACCGCTAATAATCGACAGTCTAATTTATAGGAAATAAAACGAGAAGAATTTTGTCTTTAAGTAAGAGTTAAAGTTAGCAACTCTTGCAGAATGAATTTATAGACAAACTAAACTCTAAAAAAATTACCATGCAAAAGCTCGATCCAAAATTACTATCACGAAGCCCAGTGACTCAGTTACAG
>JBFRWL010000166.1:0-8807 GCA_051439565.1 Prochloraceae cyanobacterium | reverse complement strand
ACCTAGAGGATAGCAGGTTACTCTAACCTCGTTATCCTGCTAATAAAAAAGCTTTTTATCTTCGTCTATCTTACCAAATTAAGAGCAATTTTTTTCACTTCATGAATAAAAATACTCTAATACTTGTTGCCTGTTCTGTTTCTGTTTTGGCGGCTACTCTTGTCTTGCCTCAAACTCTAATTCATCTCAAAGATGATGCAAATGATTTTTGGGAAAACGAACAATTTCAAGAAACTACAATTAACGTGAATGCAGCTAATCTAAGGCAGCCTCATATTCTAACTGTTAGTAGCTCGACAAGTTCTCTAAATGGACAAATCAAATTAAACGGAAGAGTGCTGAAAAATATCAGAAATAGAGGCATGAGCATGAACCTCTCACCTCATCTGAGAAGTGGTGAAAATATTATCGAGATCTCAGGTAATTATAGTCCTGCTAACTCTTCAGTTCAGTTGAAATTTATAGGACCTAATACACAGGTTAATCAACAAACTGGAGGCAGCGGAGAAATAAATCAAGTCCTAATAATTTATGTAGAATAAACGCTATTTATTAAAGTTAAATAAATCACGATATAGCTATATTACTTTGAATTAACTTTGCTATTTTTTCTGTTTTTTAAGCTCATAATCATAAAATATGTTTTTTTCACCTGACTCAACTTTAGATGGAATTCCTCAAACTAGTGTTCAAGAAATTTTAATTGAAGGAAAGAGAAATAAAATCAATCAAGAGATAAATCAAAATATAGTTTTTGGCATGATTTATCTTCCAGAGCTAGATGGGAATGCAAGTCTGCAAAATAGTATTCAAGGAACTTTTATTAACGGTAATAACTCAGTAGATCAAGATATCAATCAAACTATTTCCAATTTTTCTTTATTAGGCGATTGCTATGATAACTACTACTTTCCAGTAGAAAATAACTTCGGTATAGATGAGGTTTCAGGTGGCTTCGTTGGTACAAGCGACAATAATTTTTTTGATAATGATTTAATCTTAGATACTATTCAGTTTAGCAGTCAAGAAACTTGGATTGATGGTAATAAAAATGTAGTCAACCAAGAAAGTGATCAATATATGACTAATGTTTTCTTCGTTGATGACTTCATTTTCTCCAGTCAAACTGATAGCTTAATCGATACAGTTTTAGATGGAATTCAATTTAGTTTTCAAGATATTTCTATCTACGGTAACAAAAATCGAGTTAATCAAGAGCTCGATCAAACTATTACTAACTTTCTAGTATTTGACCAGTCTCGTTTCAATGCCAAACTAGAGGATGTTTTAAGTAGTCAAACCGATAATAATTTCAAAAGTTTCTTAAATCTCGATTTTAATTTCTTCGATCAAAATCAATTTCCATATCCAAGTCAATTTAGCATTCAAGAAACTTTTATCGACGGTAAGAAAAACCTAGTTACCCAACAGATAAATCAAACCATTAGTGGCTTTTTCGTATTTGATGCTAGCTTAAGTGGAAAGTCACAGGGAAGTGTAGATAAGGAAGGCGATCGCAACTTTAACAGTAGCTTGGCTAAATTTGATATTGACGGTTTTATTAATACTGTTTTGAATGATGTAAAGATAGAGGCAACTCAATCTAATATTCAAAAGTCTGTCATTAACGGTAAGAAAAACACAGAAGATCAACAGACAAATCAAACTCTTAGTGAGGTTCCCTGGGACGAGTATAGTTCAAGTAGAGAGCTAGAGAAAAGTATAGATCGGGGAATATATCGAAACTTTAACAGCAAATTTCCTAGGTTTGGTATTAAAAAGCTTATTAATAATGTTTTAGATGATTTAGATGATATAGAAGATAATATCTACAATAGACTGAAAAGTAAAAACCTAGGCGAAAGCACTCTTAAGCCCAATTCTAAGTTAGATGGATTATTCTTTGATAATTTGGTCTCGCCCCGATTTAACTTTGATTCTTTCTCAGAAGCAGCAGAAATTTCTGGAGAACTAGATTTTTCTCTGCACGATATATACGATATATTTAGTTAGTTGCTGAAAAAATAGCTACAATTTACTTTGATCGTAGCTTTCCTGTTATTCTAATCAACAGTATGACCAACACCAGTAATTAGTTGTGCGATCGACTCCTGAGAAGCTTCAGTTTCAACAGTTACAGTTTTAGCTTCTAGATCCACATTGACGCTAGAGTTTGGGTAATGCTTTTTAATTTCTTTAGTAATCGTTTCTGCACAACCATTACAAACGATGCTAGGAACTTTTAATTGCATTGTCATGTCCCAATTTAATTCAATTTTGTATCAATGATTGTATTGTAACTGGAGCGATCGCTCTCAACTAAAAATATTAATTTTTTTACCCAAATTACCTTAGTCAAAAGTAAAAAATCTTTGGATTTATATCAATTTTCTATAGGGAAGCTAAACTTATTGGTGAGGAAAGCTGATTGCTGGAGAACTAATTTCTAAACGAGCCAACAGCCAACAGCTTTCTAATTAATTGAACTAGCCTACTTAATAGGATTGATTAGCCTTCTAGAGATTGCTGATAATTTTCTGCACAATTTCCATTCCCGTGACGGCTTGCCAGCCAAATAACCCTAATAAAGTAACATTGAGAACAATATGGGTATAGCGAGCAAATTCATTGCCTTTTTGCATGAGGGGAACTAAAGCAGCAGAAGTAGCAATCATTCCTGTCATGCCTAATCCAGCTAGTAGGTGAGGAGCAACGAAGAGCTTACCATTATTGATATAGGTAACAGCCATGCCGCCAATTGTCCCTAGTACCATAAATGCTAGCAGGATTGCACCGATCTGATGATGCTTGATATTGAAGTTTTTCTTAACTAATTCTTTCCTGACATACTTATCGCCATTACGAGTACGCCGAACTTGAATGCCAAGATAAAGGGCATAAATAGCAATTCCCAATAGAACCCACATTAAGATGGGATGACCGAACTGCGACCAAGTTTTAATAGTTTCTGGAATTTCAAAGTTCATAGTATTTTTGCCAATCAGCTGAAAATCTTTATAAAAATTAACATAACATAATCCGAGTTTTCTCGGAGATCTCGCTAAATCTTAATTGGCAAATTTTTCTTGTAACCGCCTGCGGTAGATGGCAGAAGTAGGATGGGCATTGCCCACCCTATGATTAAAACTAACTTCTGACAACAGACGGCTGTTTGCTGAAGAATTTGTTCAACACTTGCTCGGCAATTTGGGGACTAGTAAGGCCTAAATCTGCTTTAGATTCGTCGGGTTTAGCATGATCTACTAGCCGATCGGGTATACCAAAGCGCTGCAAGGGAACCAAAATATCATTATCTAACAACGCTTCAGCTACCGCCGAACCAAAACCGCCCATTACACAACCTTCCTCTAGAGTTGCTACCTTACCAATACGTTCTGCTAAAGGCAAGATTAATTCTGTATCTAAAGGTTTGACAAAACGGGCATTAATTACCGTTGCCTCGATACCATGTTCATTGAGGATTTCAGCTACTTGCATGGTCGTGGAAACCATCGAACCGTAACCCACTAGCAAGATATCGTCACCGTTGCGCAGAATTTCTCCTTTACCAATTGGTAGTGGTTCCCAACCTTCTTCCATTAGAGGCACGCCAATACCGCTACCCCGTGGATAGCGCATGGCAATGGGACCGTCAGTATAATTAACTCCTGTTACTACCATGCGTTGCAATTCTGCTTCATCTTTCGGTGCCATGATCGCAATATTAGGTATGCTACGCAGATAGGCAATGTCATACATTCCCTGGTGAGTAGGACCATCTGCGCCAACGATACCAGCGCGATCGAGACACAAGAAGACAGGCAGATTTTGAATGCAAACGTCGTGAATAACTTGATCGTAAGCGCGTTGCAGGAAAGTGGAGTAAATAGCAGCAACGGGACGCATTCCTTCGCAAGCTAACCCAGCAGCGAGAGTAACAGCGTGTTGTTCGGCAATGCCTACGTCGATGTACTGTTTGGGCAGTTTAGCTTGAAATTTGTCTAAACCCGTTCCTGTTGCCATTGCTGCGGTGATGCCGATGATTTTGGGATTATTTTCGGCAAGTTTAGTGAGGGTGTGGGCAAAAACTTTGGAGTAGCTAGGAGGTTTAGGTTTTTGAGAGGGGACAGATTTACCAGTAGCGAGGTTGAAGGGACTTTGAGCGTGGTAGCCAACTTGGTCTTGTTCGGCAATTTTGTAGCCCTTTCCTTTAGTTGTTGCTACGTGAACTAATACCGGACCAGGAACTTTGTGTGCCTGTTTGAAGGTAGAAATTAATTCTGAGAGATTGTGACCGTCGATCGGGCCAAAATATTTAAATCCTAGTTCCTCGATCACCGCCCCAACTTTGGGAACTGCCAGACGTTTCATCCCTTCTTTAATTCGTTCCATTTCTGGAGTCAGGGACTCGCCTACAAAGGGCAGATTCTTGAACTGTTCTTCTAAGTTGTCGGAGATAAACTGAACTGGTCCAGAAAGGCGAACTTTGTTCAAGTAGCGAGAAATTGCACCCACATTAGGGGAAATTGACATTTCGTTGTCGTTGAGAACGACCATTAAATTGGTGTTGGGCAGGTGTCCGGCATGGTTAATTGCTTCTAATGCCATACCGCCTGTTAGTGCCCCATCTCCAATTACGGCTACGACTTTAAAATCTTCTCCTTTTGCATCTCGCGCCAGTGCCATGCCTAGCGCGGCAGAAATGCTGGTAGAAGCGTGACCGGCACCAAAATGATCGAACTTGCTTTCACAACGTTTGAGATATCCGGCGATTCCATCTTTTTGCCGCAAGGTATGAAAGCGATTGTATCTTCCTGTAAGCATTTTGTGGGGATAGGCTTGATGTCCTACATCCCAGGTAACTTTATCTCTTTCTAAGTCTAGAGTTTGGTATAAAGCAATGGTTAGTTCGACAACACCTAACCCTGGTCCCAGATGACCGCCACTAGTTGCCACGGTCTGTAAATGCTTTTCTCGAATCTGACGGGCAATATTCTCTAGTTGACGGATTGATAGACCGTGCAACTGATTGGGATGAGTAATTTCGCTTATGTGCATACCGAGGTATTATTCAAATCGATTTACTACTTTTTAGGGCATATTTCACAATGTAATGGAAATAGGGGAAATTTTGGATGCGGTAGTTATACTTACTTAACTTGAGGATCTGTTGTGGCAATCGCCCTTCAGCAATCTCATTTAATAGCGATCGCTGGCAATAACCCTGGTATTTTTACGACCATAGGCAATTGCTTTAAGCATAATATCGCCTCATTCGCTCTGTTTTTGATAAATTTTTTTACCTTGTTACACTTCGGTGATGATTGCTCTTGATCACTGAATCGATCCTCTAGTCGCAGCCTTGTTTAAAACAGTTCCGCTTCTTTAAACTTTACTTGTTTGTAAGTATTAGCAGATTCTCCGCAAGTACGAGGTGTAGGAAAAATCTTGCCCGGATTCGCTAAACCTTTAGGGTTAAAAGCTTGCCGCACGTATTGCATAGTTTCTAGGTCAGCCTCGCTAAACATATCGGGCATAAAACAATTTTTATCGGCACCAATGCCATGTTCTCCAGAAATACTGCCCCCAGCTTTAACGCAAAGTTTGAGGATTTCTCCCCCTAACTCTTCAACTGTTTCAAATGCTCCCGCAACGGAATTATCGTAAAGAATTAGAGGATGAAGATTGCCATCTCCGGCATGGAATACATTAGCAATGCGATAGCCGTATCGATCGCTTAAAGCATTAATTTCCTTGAGCACACTGGCTAAGTGAGTCCGAGGAATTACCCCATCTTGAACGAAATAATCAGGGCTAATATGTCCCGCAGCAGCGAAAGCTGCTTTGCGACCTTTCCACATTTTGGCGCGAGTTTCGGGATCGTTTGCTGAGGTAACATTTCTCGCCCCCTTCTCCTGGCAAATCTTTGCTACCCGCTGTTTATTAGTTGCTACTTCCACTTGCAAACCGTCCAATTCTACTAGCAAAATTGCGCCAGCATCGCGGGGATAACAACCAGTTGCTACCACGTCTTCTACAGCATTGATGCTGAGGTTATCCATGATTTCCATGCCAGCAGGAATAATGCCAGCGCCAATAATACCAGCAACACCAGCGCCAGCCTCTTCAATGCTAGAAAAATCAGCTAGGACAACGCAAATTGATTCTGGAGTTTTGAGGATGCGCAGAGTAATTTCTGTGGCAATACCTAAAGTCCCTTCTGAACCCACAAATAAACCTGTGAGATCGTATCCCGGCATTTCTGGTACTGGTCCGCCCACATCAATGATAGAACCGTCGGGAATAACTAATTTTAAGCCCATGACGTGGTTAGTAGTTACGCCGTATTTAAGGCAATGAACACCACCGGAGTTTTCCGCTACATTTCCCCCGATCGAACAAATAATCTGACTGGAAGGATCGGGAGCATAATAGAAGCCAGCACCGCTAACTGCTTGCGTCACCCAGTTATTAATTACGCCTGGTTGCACTACTATGCGCTGGTTAGCTAAGTCGATTTCGAGAATTTGTTTCATCCGCGCGGTGACAATGAGAACACAATCTTCTACAGGTAAAGCACCGCCAGACAAACCCGTCCCTGCACCTCTGGCAACCCAGGGAATTTGGTTGCGATCGCAAATTTTTACTACTGCTGCCACTTGTTCGGTAGTGCGAGGTAGTATGACAACGGCGGGACGCTGACGATAGCTGGTCAAACCATCGCATTCGTAAGTAAGCAATTCTTCTTTGCGTCGCACTACCCCATCTTTGCCAACAGCAGCTTCAAATTGTTTGATGATGGGTTTCCATTTGCTGTCTGTTTGTTTAAATAGTAGGTTAAGCATTTTTATCTAAATAGCATTCTTACCTTTAATTGTGAAACACTACTCACATCCGAGAGCTATTTTCGTTCTAGATGGTAATATGAACGTGCTAAGTTAATGAATATATCTTTAAACCTAGACACTTTTGCAAGCGTGTGTCCGTAAGCTGGTGTTAGGATTAATGAGAAGGACATTTGAGGCTGTCTTGAGCCATCAAGGTGACCGCTCCTATAGAAATACATTATTGCTGGGAGAAGTGTGGCTCTCAGAAAAGAATATTAATTATGGCATCAACTGAAGCTATGCCCAATAAAACTACTGAGGCTGCTGAAACTTCGTCATCTGCTAAGGCTACCGAGCCTAAAACCTTAACTAAAACCTCTTCTGATGGAGAGCAAGTCAAGCCTGATACCGATCGCCTGGCAGAGTCAGAATCGTACTCAGGACCAATTTTTCAAGCTGTTGGGGTAATTGTTGGAGCGGTCAATTTTAGTGATGATGGCAAACATACTGTTAGTATTGGTAGGAATAAATACCCCCTTTTCTATGTCAAAAGGAATCGGGTTGCCTTATTAGGTCTGAAAAAAGAAATAGAAGCAACTGGCGATCCCACTCAACGACTCATTGTCTACCCCAAGGTAACTCACTTTCCCAAAAGAGATCAGCCTCATTTCCTGGCTTTTCAGTTAGTGGGTTTTGATAAAGGACGGGACAAACTTGGAGTCTCAGAAGAACTTGCTGACTTTGAGTTTAAATTATCAGGGCTGTGGCAGTTCATTCCTGTCTGTCGAACTCCGTGCATCTCTATTTTCCGAAATTTTAGTCAAGACCGACTGGATTATATTAAGCAAGCTGAGCCGGCTCTTAAGGTTAAATATATGAAGGCTAGTCATCTGCCAGTACTCTGGAGAGATGCACCCGTTCGTCCGTTTCGATTTAATCCCAAAGGAGGGAAAGAGCAAGGTCATCCCCCATTCGTTCAAATCAAGGCGAAATTTTTACCCCATCGAGATGCTTTCGGTTTTGTCGAGCAATTAGCCGAACCCAAAGAAAATGCACCAAGGTTTTTGAAGGCATCAAAGAAGGACAAGGCTGAGATACAGCAGACCTTAACAAAAAGCAAATCTTTGCCCAAACCAAAACCTAAATCTAAAATCCCACCACCGCGAAAAACTTTTACACAGTAGCGATGGTGAAAGCCCCTGTCTTTTAAGCAGGGGATGAAACCGAGTTAAGTTAACTGGTATTTCGTACACAGCTTATAAATCGATGCCATCTTTTTGTAATTTTCTAACGGGATCGAGCAAAATGTCAGCAATACGACGTTGGCGAATTACGATCTCGGCAGTGGCGGTTTGACCAGCCTTAAACTCGATCGTTTCCTGATTTGAGCTCACGTGATCCTGCTCTAGTGCCACATTCACTCGATAAACTTGACCCAACTGTTCGTGGGTTTCGGCATCGGCGGAGATCGAAATTACTTTGCCGCTGACAATTCCGTAATCCTGATAGGGATAAGCATCAAATTTAATTTGTACTGGCATTCCTTCCTCGACAAAGCCAGCTTCCCGGTCAGGCAAAAAGGCAGAGACAACTAGGGGGACTCCGTTAGGCGCAATTTCGGCCACAGTTTCTCCCGCCTGAATCACTTTGCCCGGGTTCTGGAGGTCGAGAGATAAGACAATGCCATCCACAGGAGCCCGCAGAAAATTTTGTTTGAGTTTGGTCTGAGCCGTAACTAGCAGATTTTCACTCTCAGCAATTTTAGCTTCTATTTGACTACTTTCGAGCTTTAGTTGCTGAATTTTCTGCTGTGCTTCTAGCTGGATCCTCCGTTCCTGGGCTTGTTTTTGGTTTAATTGTGCCTTCAGTTGCTCCACCTCTTTTTGGGCTGAAGTCAGTTCGCCTTGGCTTCGGGCAATGCGCATGGCGATATCCCGCGAGGAGCGTTCGGCTTGAAATAACTGTTGGTTGACGTGGGTA
>JBFRWL010000165.1:0-9884 GCA_051439565.1 Prochloraceae cyanobacterium | reverse complement strand
GCCAAAGGGCGCGGGTAATAATGTACAACAAACAACGGGTCGATCCCAGAAACCTATCTACATACGAAGATCTTGCTAATCGTAAGTGGAAAGGCAAAATAGCGATTCGGTCTTCGAGCAACATTTATAACCAGTCTTTAGTAGCTTCCCTGGTTAAAGTTCACGGTCCTAAAAAGACAGAGGAATGGTGTCGCGGTTTGGTTGCCAACTTCGCGCGTCCTCCTCAGGGTAACGATCGCGCTCAAATAGAAGCTGCTGCTGCTGGCATAGCGGATTTAGCAATTGCTAATACTTACTATCTCCCTCGCTATGCTAAAGATAAAGACCCAGCCAAGCAAGAAATTTTTAACAAGATTGGGGTATTCTTTCCCAACCAAAAGGATCGAGGTGCTCACGTCAATATTAGCGGTGGCGGTGTAGTCAAAACTGCTCCCAATCAAGAAGGGGCGATAAAATTCCTAGAATATATGACTAGCAACTTCGCTCAAACTTTTTTCGCGCAGGGAAATAACGAATACCCAGTGGTTAAAGACATTCCCTTAGACCCAGTTGTTGCCAGTTTCGGTTTATTCAAAACCGATTCTGTTGATGTCTCTTCTTTTGGACCTTTAAACGCAACAGCAGTCAAAATTATGGATCGGGCTGGTTGGAAGTAAACTGTTTGGCTCTAATACCATTTTCCTAAATGGTTACTCCCATACGCCCTGGTTTGAGGATTCAGGAGTACAGAAGTTTTATATAACATCTGTACTCTTAAGGAAGTTGTTTTTGACATGATGGTTATTTATTTTCTCGTTCGATTTGTCCAATTTTTTCTTGAATAATTTCTTCTACTTCTTCTGGTGATTGCTCGAAGGGATAGATAGTAGGTTAGGGTCGCGGCTCATTAATTCTGCTAAAGCTGCGCTAAAAAGTTTACCGTCTGTTCTATGTTCGGATAAGTATTGTTTGGGAGCATCCCATTTTGGAATTAATTGGACCTACCTACTTAATTGTGTCGGGAGTATTTTTGCTATAATTTTCAGGGATAAAGATAAGCACCGGAAAATAAGCAATTCTGGTGGATTGTCAATTATTTAAAACTACCAAGATGGTAATTGAATGGTTAAGATTCAGAGTTTCTCCCCAGTCACAAAAGGAGTTTATTGACAAAGACGCACAAATTTGGACCTCCACTCTTGCTAGCTATCCTGGTTTTTTAGGCAAAGAAGTTTTAATCAATTCTGAAATAGCAGTAGAAATTATTATCGTCGTTCGTTGGAAAAATCGCCAACTTTGGAAAGCTATTCCCCAAGATGTCTTAGAAGTAACCGAAAAACAATTTGCTCAACAAGTAGGGGAAGATAAATACGAGCTGATCGAATGCCGTGAATATCAGCTTGCCAAGTCTGCGTGACGTTCTCCCACACTGACCGCAAGCGTTACAGTCTGGGCTTCCCACTCGCTCTACTAAGTTTTCAGATAGATATAATTATATCTAAGTAGCGATTTAGTTTATTGTGCGATGTCTGAATGTCCCAAATGCCATCAATTGATCGATTCTCAAGCAATTACCTGTAACTATTGCGGTACAGCACTCAAAGCTTTCGGTCATCCTGGCATTCCCCTACATCGTGCTCAACCAGATAGCTTTCTTTGCGACAGTTGCACTTATCACGAAGACGACAGTTGCAACTATCCTCAACGTCCCTATGCTAAAACCTGTACTCTCTACCAAAACAGCTTGGAGTCTATTCAGACTGAGTCAAGTACTTCTAACTACAGGAGTGCTAGTGGCATTCAGGGGTTTAAGCTTTGGTGTGCAAGAAACAAAGGATTGCTTTTTTTATTTACCTTATTAATTGTCAGTGTTCTCATTACTACCTTGAGGTAACTATGTCGTCAAACCATTTATGATTATTAGCTTACTAATACTTCAGTATTTTCTATTTTTTGTTTGATTTTTATTGCCAGTGACAAGTTATTGGCAATTATTCTTTTATTACTTGGATAATTTTCGAGAAGAGAATAAAGCATCCAAATTTTTAGTTTTTTTGCCATTGGATCGAGAGTAATTGATGATTCCTCAGATTGAAAAGACATTTTTAGAAATTCCAATTTACTTGAAATAACAGGATTTAGATATAATTTTTTGCCGCAAAAAATCAATTTATTAGTTTTATTATATTCTTTGATAGTAAGTCTGATTCATCGGCTAAATAGCTGAAAATTTAGTTGAGTTATCCCGAACTTATTATCTAAAATTGTTAAAACGATCGCTCGAAAAAATAGTTATCCACAGCGATCGCCCATGACAAATTATGAATGACTATTAACTAGCCAAAGCATTTTGATAGATTTGCCGTTCTCGATTAATAAAAACCTCAGCTAATACTTGATAGGCTTCAGTCCAAGCTGTTATGATTTGTTCTGTCGCGGCATCTCCCAAAACATCTTGGATTGCTTGTAATAAACATTCTCCTACTATGGGATATTGTTTTGGTAAAACATGGACTTTTACGTGACGATGAGCAATCTTATCTACCATTGCTTTTAATGCTTCAAGATCGTCGATATGAGTGGCATAGCCATAAACTGCGGTAGCAAGTCTAGCTGGTTGAGTCCCATTAGCTTGTGCAGACATATCAAACTGTGTTTTTACTTCTGGATATTTGTCAAACATAATCTCGTACATCCGAGTAGTAATTTTTTGACCCTGTTTTTTGAGCATAGGGGCGGTAGATTTGACAATATCAATGGTTTGCTGGCTAATTTTCTTTGTTGACGAGAAATGTTCTGAAACGTGATGACCAGGTGCAGTGGCATAATTTAGAGTAGCTATCATCAGTCATATCCAAACTCGATGTTCTTACTCTCACATCAATTTCTTGACCTGTCTCTGAGGTAGCTCATGTTTAAGTATAAACTTTTGTTAAGAAAGTGGTCACTGCTAACCAATGCTTGTTAAAGGTTGCTCGTCGATCGCTCAATTAAAACAAATCTCTATCTTTCAAGATTTAGCTACGACACAACTAGAAAGTCTAATTTCTTATAGTTACGTTCGAGAATATCAACAAGATGAGATAATAATGCAGGAGGGCGATCGCCTTCCTCAACAACTTCATGCTGTAATTGCAGGAATACTAGAAATAAAAAAAACTGCTGCTAGTGGTAAAGAAACACTAGTGCGTCTCATTCGAGCAGGAGAACTTTTTGCCGCACCAGCTATCTTTGGCAATGGAATTTCCCCTGCAACGGTAATCTGTCAAGTAGAGTCACAAATATTAACCATCGATCGCGAAGCTTTATTAAAGGCTATCTCTCACTCACCAGAAATTAGCTTGCGGATCTTGGAAGTCTTCAATCAGCGTCTACAACAACTCCACAATATAGTACACGGACTAATTTCCGAACGAGCAATGGTGCGTTTGGTTAAATTAATTCAATATTACAATGCTCGCGATGGTATTTATTCTGTAGCAGAAGGCGATCTTTTAAATGTTAAACTGCCTTACTATCAAATTGCTCGCAGTATTGGTATTACCTATGAAGAATGCGTCCGCTTGTTTAAAAAACTAAAGGGAATAGTGATTTATAAAAGAGGCGGAAAAATTATTGTTAAAGATTGGGAAAAATTAGAAGCCGTCAGTAAAGTTACATGAATTAGGATTTGCTGAAAAATTAATCATTCTCGGTGGCAATAGATTTTAGGTGTTAGGGAATTTTCTTAGGAATTACTACTCTCGATCGCCTAAAATCATCTTTTGACGATGAACCTCTAACAATTGAATTTCTCGATCCGATACTTGCTCCAGCATATATATTACATTTTCTGGATTTAGCAGCGTCCCGTCATTACGACAGCTACCCACGTATCGCAACATTACCGAATTATCTTCCTTAACATTTTTAGGATCGATTGTCAAGTCATAGAGGCGATCGCGCAGGTTTACTTCTTGCTTCTTCCCGGATTTAGTCGTCTTTTCCCAAGTTATCTCTTTACTAGCATTGATAGCATCAATCCAAGTTTGCCATTCTTCGATACAAGTAGACTTAGAAGCTTCTACCTTCAACAAATACTCGGCTTTTTCTAACAAGCGAGTTGCCGCCGGTGCTTTTACATCTACTTCCTCCACCTGATAAATTGGCATCTGACTGGGCAATTGAGCAGCTAACTTTTGCCGAAACTCTTGCACGTCCATTCTCTCGGTCAGCTCAAAATCAGCGATTTCGCCACTACTAGTTACTCCCAAAGAAAGAGCATTAGCAAGAGAAATTCTCGGTCCTGGGTGATATCCTCCAGTAAAGGCGATCGGTAGGGAAGCGCGTCTTACAGCGCGATCGAACAAGCGTACTAAATCTAAGTGGCTTACCAGCGCCATCTCTCCCTGTTTGCCAAACCAAACTCTGAAGCGCTGTACCCTATTGCGATTGGGTTGGAAGTTTCCGGCAAATTCAGGAATCGGCGGTGGCTTTACAACTACATTGTGACCGAAATCTGTACCGCAAATCCCGCAGTGAGAACAACCGTCAAAGGCACAATCGGGAACAGTCAACGCTTCTAAGGCTTTCTTTAAGTCTTCTTTGAGCCAGTTTTTATCGATTCCCGTATTAATATGCTCCCAAGGTAGAGGCGCGTCGAGGAGATTTTCTAGGGATGTTTCGCTATTTTGAAAAACATTCCATTCACCCTTCTCTACCTGGCGATATTTCCAGGTTAAACCCGCCTCGTCAATCGCTTTTTCCCAAGCAGCAAAGGCTTTATCTAAACTTTCCCACCAAGAATCCATTCCCGCACCATTTTCCCAGGCACGACGTACTACAGGGGCAAGTCTTCTGTCTCCTCTTCCCAGAAAGTCTTCCATTGCCGAAATGCGCACGTCGGTGTAATTGACTTTTACTCCTTTCATGCCTCTAAATTCTTGACGCAATAGTTCTTGTTTGCGAATAAATTCAGAAGTTGATACTGAATGCCATTGGAAAGGGGTATGGGGTTTAGGAGTAAAGTTAGAAATGGTGATGTTGAAGTCGAGGCGCTTTTTACCTAGCATGCGGCACTCTCGTCGCAACCAGCGGACTGTCTCGGCAATACCTATTACATCAACATCTGTTTCTCCTGGCAAGCCGATCATAAAATAAAGCTTAACTTTACTCCAGCCTTGTTCGACAGCAGTTTTAATTCCTCTGAGCAATTCTTCATTAGTCAATCCTTTGTTGACAACATCTCGCATCCGTTGAGTTCCTGCTTCTGGGGCAAAGGTGAGCCCTGACTTGCGAGTTCCGCCAATAATCTTGGCAATATTTTCGTCAAATCTGTCTACCCTCTGACTGGGTAAGGAGAGGGAAATCTTTTCATCCTTGAGGCGATTTCTGATTTCCATCCCTACTGCTGGTAGGGCAAGATAATCGGAACAACTGAGGGAAAGAAGGGAAAATTCATTATAACCAGTGGCGCGCATTCCCTGTTCGATCGCCTCTATCACCTTTTCTGGTTCCACATCGGTCGCTGGACGGGTAAGCATTCCTGGCTGACAGAAGCGACAGCCGCGAGTGCAGCCGCGTCTAATTTCTACTGTCAGGCGATCGTGAACTGTTTCTACATAGGGAACTAGTCCGATCGAATAGGCAGGTATGGGGGTTGCTACTCGGCGCAGTACTCTTTTGGGTACGTCTGGGCGATTGGGATGGACTGAACCATCTTCTGCCATATCGTAAAACTGAGGGACGTAAACACCAGGTACTTGTGCTAGATCGAGTAATAATTCTTCTCTACTCAAACCCGCAGCTTTACCCTCTTCTACAATTAAACCAATTTCTGGCAGCAGTTCTTCTCCGTCTCCGAGGGCGACGAAGTCCAAGAAGTCAGAGTAGGGTTCGGGATTGGAAGTAGCTGTTTGTCCCCCTGCAAATACCAAGGGATAGTTACTGTTAGCTCTTTGTTTCCAGGTGAGGGGAATGCCTGCTAAATCGAGCATTTCTAGAATATTAGTGGCTCCTAATTCGTAGCTGAGACTGAAGCCAATGATGTCAAACTCTTGGAGGTGTCGTCTAGATTCTAAGGCAAATAGAGGCGTGTGGGTTGAGCGTAGTTTAGCTGCTAAGTCGGGCGCAGGTAAATAGGCGCGATCGCACAACTGTCTCGGTTGGGCATTCAAAATATTGTAGAGAATGATATGTCCTAAATTGGACGCGCCTACTTCATATACTTCTGGGTATGTTAACACCCAGCGTACTTCAGTACTTTCCCAAGGCTTGTGTATTGCTCCTAATTCATTACCTAGGTAACGCGCTGGTTTGACTATATCTGAGGTGATAATTTTTTCGATCGCTACTGCCACAGCTGCCCCCTCCCTCGAGCTTATTAATAGGCTTATCGCCCATATAGATTAGTGGGTTAAAACCCCACTTGAGTTTGTTAATCCTCTACTTTTTTTAATATATCGAAATTTTTTAGACAGGAGTATTTGGGGACAAACTGCTCAGAATTTACTTTTATCCTGTTGATTTTTCCAAGATTTTGGCTAAGTTTATTAATCTATAGCTAGTTCAAAAGCGGCTCGATTTTCAAAAATCTCGAACACTTTATCTAGTTGAGCCAACTCAAAAATAATCCGAACCGATGGTGCTACCGAGCAAATGCTAAACCGCCTACCTAAACTTTGAGCTTGGCGAAAAGCTCCAACTAATGCCATTAAACCAGCACTGTCAAGGAACTCTACCTGACTCATATCTACCAAGAGTGCGGCATGCTGTTTAGATGCAACTGCATCTGTTAGCTGTTTTTGAAACTCGCTGACATTAGCGGCACTTACGTGACCGCTAGGTTCAACGGTAGCTATTCGTGTTAATCCTAACTCACTCCTCATAGTTTTCTCATCCTTTACTTCCATTCTTATAACATCATTAACTCTATGTCATAGAAGATAATGTGCAATTTTTTGTACTGACCACCCCAAGTAGTTGATTTTGCCAAATCTTCATCGAAATCAGACCTTTTCGAATTTTTCTATATTATTTCGACTAAATTCCAGTTAGATTGTATTTTGGCTAACAGCCATTTTTTTTGTTTAATGCTATGAGGGGGTAAGATATCGATCAAATAATTAGGATTCCCCAATATTTTTCAGTTAGTATATGTTATAATCTACTCAAGGTTGCATTTAACTGTAGTAGCAAAACTATAAACCTTAAACATTAGAGAAAACATATAGTTTAGACTGAATCTATTGATAGAGATCACAAATAGGATACAATCTACGTTACATTATATCAATAAAAAACATCAGAAGATGTTTCTAAATAAAGAATAGCCAATATATTAGTAAAATGACACGCGGTATACGTCAACTGGTAGAAAAAGCACTCTACATTAAACAGTTGACTCCTGAGATAGAAAACGGAATTAACTACGAGTTAACCCGCATGGGATACATTTCCGATGTAGATTATGAAGCTTTGGAGCTACTAATGTCAGAAATGGATGCAGGTCGAATTAAGTTAGTTCTCAATCAAAGTTGATATAACGGTCATTTATAGATCTAGATAGCACTTACTGAATAAGTCTAAACCCTTTATCAATCGGCTTCTCAGAAAATTTGTTGTAAACTGTATCTCAGGCTACAAATTACCTTTGATGGGTTACGGCTTAGCTAGAAGACTAGAAATTTATTACAAACTGACTAGGTTTTTACCAGATGGTACGTCAGTACAAGCTAAAATAGACCAACTTACCTTAAAAGAAGTAGACGAGTCTTTCCGTCAAGTTGATAGTCGCAAAGAGTATGTTGTCGATCGTGCTGGCAATGGTCGCTAAGAATTAATTTCCTGACAAAATCAATGAATCAACCCAGTTACACTCCTGGACTGAAATTAAAAATTGACGATCAAGATGCTCCCAAAGATTTAAGGGAGGATATTCTCCAAATTTTTGTGGAAGAGAGCCTCCATCTACCTGGAATGTTTACCATAGTTATTAAGAATGATTACTTTCCAGGAAGCGCAAGCGATCGACCTTGGAAACACCAAGACCGATTGGAGATCGGTAAGTCGATTGAGATCGGCTTTGTTTCTAGTACCACACAAGACGAAGAGTTTGCCGATGAGCATCAAGGGTACGTTCTCAAAGGCGAAATCACCGGAATAGAAACCCACTTTACCAATCAATCCCAGGCACCGATCGTTATTCGTGGTTACGATGTGGCGCATCGATTGCACCGAGGACGCTACAATCGCTCCTTTCAGAATATGACTGATACTGAGATCCTGAAAAAGATAGCTGGTGAAGTGGGAATCCCACTAGATTCACAAGGGGTTGAACAAACTGCTGGTCCCTATGGCTATGGCGATATCAATGATTCTAATGGCTACATTTTTCAGCAAAATCAGACCAACATGGAGTTTCTAAGGGAACTGTCAGCCCGTAATGGTTTTGAGCTGTTTGTTAGAGATGGTAAACTCAATTTCCGCAAACCTCAAGTGGATGAAACCTTAGAACTAGAGTGGTTAAAAGACTTATACAGCTTCAGTGTTCGAGTTAGTAGTTCAGAACAGGTCAGTAGTGTGGAGGTGCGAGGTTGGGACTATCAGAATAATCAAGTTTTACTTTCTCAAAAGAGTTCGAGTACTTCTGCTGTAATTACTGATAATGAGTACGGTCAAGGTAAAAAAACCAGCACAATTTTTAAAGGTAAGCCATCTGACCCCAAAATGATTGTAGTTAACCAGTCAATCTTTGATGCCAAAGAAGGGGAGAAAATGGCTCAAGCCTTGTTCGACGAGTTGAGCGGAGAATTTGTCTTGGCTGATGCAAGAAGTGAAGGCAACCCAGAAATTCGACCTGGAAAAGTAGTCAAATTATCAAACATGGGAAAATATAGTGGTAAATACTATATTACGGACACTCGTCACCTTTACAGTGAAGGGACTTATGCAACCTACTTTAGCGTGCGAGGGTTGCGCGGTGGCGATCTCCTCAAAACCCTATCTCCTCCCACTCGCCTTCAGCCTGGAAATACTCACCTAGTCGGCATCGTTACAGATAACAAAGATCCTAAAGGCTGGGGTCGAGTTAGAGTTAAGTTTCCTACTCTCACCCCAGAAAATGATGGCAGTGCCCATGCCAGTTATTGGGCGCGGGTAATCGCAGTTGGCGCAGGTAAAAATCGTGGTTTAGACTGCTTACCAGAAATCGATGATGAAGTTTTAGTCGCCTTTGAACACGGTAATATCCATCGTCCTTATGTAATTGGTGGAGTTTGGAATGGTCAATATGCTCCGCCCGAAAAAGTAGACGATACTATTGTTGATGGTAAAGTCCGCCTGCGAACATTCAAAACCCGTACTGGTCATACACTGCAATTTGTAGAAGAGGATAAAGATTCTAGTAAAAAAGGGATTTATATCAATACTGCATCCGGTCATCAGTTACATCTCAGCGATTCTGAAAAATATGCAGAAGTTAAAACTAAAGAAGGGCATCAGGTACTTCTCGACGATGACAATCAGAAAATTGAAATTAAAACCAGTCAGGGTGGTCAAGCAACTATTACTATGAAAAGTTCTTCTGGCGAAATCAATATCAAAGCTGGATCTAAACAAACAATAGATGCACAACAAATCGAGATTTCCTCCACAGGTACCCTAAAAATTTCTTCCACAGGTACCGTGGAAATTTCCTCCACAGGCACTGTTACTGTCAAAGGTTCCATGATTAAACTTAATTAGAACAATATTTTTGGCAAAATTAGCGAGAATTCTACGATTGAATCAAAGATTACAATCGTAGCTAAAAACATCCGAGATGAAGGACTGCGAATACGTAAGGTCGCGTCCTCGGAGGTTTCCTCCGAGGCTTGTGCCGACCGTAAGACCTCTGGGACGGGGGATAAAGCCTATCGCCAAACTGT
>JBFRWL010000164.1:0-13354 GCA_051439565.1 Prochloraceae cyanobacterium | reverse complement strand
ATAAGAGACAGGTAATAGGCAGAGGTACTGTTACCATTATCGATGCCCGAGCAATATCTTACACTAATCAACAACAAATAGGTGCTAGCGATCCGCTGTCGCTTCACAATCTGAGCGTACACATTCTCTCTCACGGCGACGGTTACGATCTCCACAAATACCAACCTCTCTCAGCGAGTGGATAAGAAGTAAATAACCGGGGTAAGCGGAAAGACAATTGTAACCTCATTAAAAAAACTGTTCCTGGTGAACAGTTTAGCGGCAAGATAGAGCGAGATCATTAAAGAATGGCTTCGCACTTGCTTCCTGTTTCGAGCGCCAACAACCAGCAACCATGAAAATTCTCAAAACCCAAACCCTACGCGGTCCAAATTATTGGAGCATTCGGCGTCACAAATTAGTGATCGTGCGCCTCGACTTGGAGGAACTTCGGGAGAAACCCTCTAATGAAATCCCCGGTTTCTATGAAGGATTGCTAGAAATACTGCCAACCTTAGAAGAACATTATTGTTCGATCGGTCGGCGTGGCGGCTTTTTGCAGCGAGTCCGAAAAGGTACGATGATGGGCCACATCGTCGAACACGTAGCTCTCGAACTTCAGGAATTAGCTGGAATGCCAGTAGGATTCGGACGCACGCGAGAAACTTCAACTCCAGGCGTTTACAATGTAGTATTCGAGTACGTCCAGGAAGAGGCTGGTCGCTACGCTGGTAGAGCCGCAGTACGATTGTGCAAATCGATTGTTACCAATGGAATCTATCCCTCAGAAGAACTAGCTCAAGACCTGGCAGATCTCAAGGATCTTTGTGTTAATGCCGCCCTTGGTCCTAGTACGGAGACAATTGTCAAAGAAGCTGAAGCTCGCAGAATTCCCTGGATGGTGCTGTCTGCCCGTGCCATGTTGCAACTAGGCTACGGTTGTAATCAAAAAAGAATTCAGGCAACTTTAAGCGAACGCTCCGGAATTTTAGGAGTTGAGCTAGCTTGCGATAAGGAAGGAACCAAAACTATCCTCAGCGAAGCAGGTATACCAGTACCATTGGGGTCAGTAATTCAATATATTGACGAACTAGAAGATACCATTGAAGATGTGGGCGGCTATCCCATCGTGCTCAAACCTCTCGATGGCAATCACGGGCGAGGTATTACTATTAATATCAATAGTTGGGAGGAAGCTGAAGTAGCCTACGATTTAGCCTCAGCAGCTAGTAAAAGTCGTTCGGTAATCGTCGAACGCTTCTATCGGGGCAGCGATCATCGAGTATTGGTAGTTAACGGCAAGGTAGTTGCCGTGGCCGAACGCATTCCAGCTCACGTAATTGGAGATGGCAAGTCTACCATTGCTGAATTGATTGAAATCGTTAATCGCGATCCCAATCGCGGTGAAGGACACGATAAAGTTCTCACCAAAATTACAATCGATCGCACGGCAAGTAGTGTCTTGCAAAAGCAGGGCCACGATATAAATACAGTACTTACTCGAGGTAAAATAGCCTATCTCAGAGCTACCGCTAACCTGAGTACGGGAGGAATTGCGGTAGACCGTACCGAAGAAATTCACCCAGAAAATATTTGGCTAGCACAGCGAGTTGCTAAAATTATCGGGCTGGATATTGCGGGTATTGATATTGTCACCCCAGATATTACCAAGCCTCTACGAGAGGTAGACGGAGTAATAGTTGAGGTCAATGCCGCCCCAGGATTCCGCATGCACGTTGCTCCCAGTCGAGGTCTACCGCGCAATGTAGCGGCTCCAGTACTAGATATGCTCTTTCCCCCTGGAACGCCAACTCGCATTCCCATTATTGCTATTACTGGTACTAATGGCAAAACTACGACGACCCGTCTAACCAGTCATATTTGGCGGCAAACTGGAGCTGTGGTAGGCTACACGACTACTGACGGTATTTACATTAATGAATATTTGGTACACAAAGGAGACAATACAGGTCCCGTTAGCGCCAAGGTAATTCTTAAAGATCCCACTGTAGAAGTAGCTGTATTAGAGACGGCTAGAGGCGGCATTCTACGTTCGGGACTGTCTTTTGAAAGCTGTGATGTTGCTGTAGTATTGAATGTTGCAGCAGATCACTTGGGGATTGGAGATATCAACACCGTTGAAGAAATGGCTAAGGTCAAAAGCGTGGTAGCAGAAACCGCTAGCCCAGACGGTTATGCCGTGCTTAATGCTGACGATCCCTTAGTGGCAGCTATGGCAAAGCGGGTTAAAAGCAAGGTCGCCTATTTCTCCCTGGATCCAGAGAATCCAATTATCTGCGACCACATTCGGCGAGGTGGATTAGCTGCTGTTTACGAAAATGGATATCTGTCGCTGATCGAAGGGGACTGGACTGTGCGGATTGACGAAGCTGCTAACATTCCCGTGACTATGGGAGGCATGGCGAGCTTTATGATTGCTAATGCCCTAGCTGCAAGCTTAGCGGCTTTTGCGGCTGGTGTCGATATTGAGGTGATTAGAGCTGGGGTGAGAACTTTCCAGCTTTCGGAAAATCAGACACCGGGACGGATGAATTTATTTAATCTTGGCTCTTATCACGCTTTGGTAGACTACGCTCATAACCCTGACGGTTATAAGGCAGTTGGTGGTTTTGTCGGCAATTGGCAAGGGAAGCGAATTGGGGTAGTAGGAGGACCAGGAGATCGCCGTGATCGAGATTTAATTATGTTAGGGGAAATTTCCGCTCAAATTTTTGACCTGATTATTGTCAAGGAGGACGATGATACGCGGGGACGCGATCGCGGTGAAGCTGCGGATTTAATTGTTAAAGGAATTCAGCAAGAAAACACTCAGGCTGGTTATGAAATGATTTTAGACGAGCGCGAGGCAATTGAAGCTGGTTTAGATCGAGCATCCCCAGGTGGCTTAGTGGTAGTTTTCCCTGAAATTATCAGCAGGGCGATCGAGCTGATCAAAAAACGCCAACCTTTTGAAGAAAACGGCTTGCCTTGAAATCAGCTGCTAAGGAATGAGGATTAAATAAAGTCCAGAATTTATCTTTAATGACTCATATTATGGCTAGCTTAGGAAATTGAACTTGTGTAGATCATAAAATCCTCATTCCTAAGCTGGTCAATATCGAATGTGTTAGTTGAGGCTGAGGGGGAGAATAAGTATGAAATTGAAGAGGACTCTATTAAATCTTTTCTTCTTTGCTTGTTTACTGGCGATTGGCGCGAATATTTCAATAATGTTAACAGCACAAGAAGGCAGTACGAGTTCGAATAATTTCATTTGGACATCAGAAACTTCCGCTCCAAATGTTTTAGGTTGGATGGAAGGAGCTCCACCAGCACCCGACCGAATTATCCGCTTTGATGACGGCAGTTACTTTCAATTCCCGCAAATGCGCTGGAGTGTTTGCCATTTTCAGCAGCTTATGCCAACAAAAACCGTTGGACGCGGATTATCCTTTAGTGCTCCTTTGAAAAAAGAGAAATTAGCTGAGATCGAGCGGCTAACTTTCATCCCTTGGAATGCAAGCGAACCGATGACTTGGCAACAGTCATTGGGAGTAAATTTCACAGATGGCATTGTCGTTCTTCATCACGGTAAAATCGTCTATGAAAAGTTTTCTGGTTGCCTCATACCAACTAACCGTCATGCAGCCATGTCTATGACAAAATCCTTTGTGGGATTGTTGGGGGAAATGTTAGTTGCCGAAAACAAATTAGAAGAAAATCGGCTTGTCAAAGAATACATTCCCGAACTGGCAAAGAGTGCCTTTGGAGATGCAACAGTGCGTCAAGTTCTAGACATGACGACGGCCCTGAGCTACAGCGAAGATTATGCCGATCCCAATGCTGAGGTATGGCAACATGCGGCAGCTGGCAATCCTCTTCCTAAGCCAGAAGGGTACACTGGCCCTAGAACTTACTTCGAATTCCTCCAAACTGTGCAAAAGCAGGGTGAACACGGTCGCAGTTTTGCTTATAAAACAATAAACACAGATGTTCTTGGTTGGTTGATTAGTCGTGTCACCGGACAACCTATTACAGAGGTTCTTGCGGAAAAAATATGGAGCAAAATCGGTGCAGAGCAAGATGCCTTTTTTAATGTAGATTCCATTGGCACGCCCTTTGCTGGGGGGGGGTTAAATGCGGGTTTGCGTGACATAGCTCGCTTCGGACAAATGATTTTAGATGATGGTGTTTTTGCCGAGCGACAGGTTGTTCCTAAAGCAGTGATTCATAAGATTAGTAGCGGTGGCGATCGACAGGCTTTTGCAGATGCAGGATATTCTTTGCTTCAAGGTTGGAGCTATCGGAGTATGTGGTGGATTACTCACAACAAACATGGAGCTTTTATGGCGAGAGGGGTTCACGGTCAATCGCTTTACATCGATCCTCAAGCCGATATGGTAATTGCTCGATTTGCTTCTCATCCCATTGCAGGCAATGCAGCAATTGACCCGACAACTCTACCTGCTTATGAAGCTTTAGCTGATTACCTACTTGAGACTGATAACTCTTAACTAAAGGTTGATGTTTAGTGTACTTTTGAACAATTAGAACAAGCCGTTAAAGAATCAAAAAACAAATTGAGTCAAGACTAGTTAGGCGATCGCCATATTGATAAACGATCGCTTCGTTTATTTGGGTTTAGTAGTTGGAGTAGCCTGAGTGGTAATAGTCTTGTTTAGACGACCAACTAAGGTATGGTTGAAGCGTTAAGCTCAAAATTGATTCTGAATTCTGAATTCTAAATTCTAAATTTTTTGGCGCTTTTTTCTGGATATTGATGGGCGATAAGATATGGAGATATTGAGCTTAACGAGAGTCAAGCTTTTGTTCAACACTAAACTTACGAGATTTAAGCAACGATCGCTGCAATTAGTTCTGTTGGGACTAGCCTTAGTGCTGCTGCAAACTTCTATTACAGCAGCCTCTTTAGTCAAGAATCCCCTGGCACCTCCGGATACCTCTAGCCCTCAAGCGACACTGAAAAGTTTCTTAGAGAATACCAGCAGTTACAAACAGTTTAGGGAGACAATAGACCAGTATCTGAAAGACCCTGGATTATTCCCCTCGACCTCAGTTCGCGAGCAAGCCAAAGATTCCGCAATTTTCCTCAAGCGAGCCCAGGATTGTCTGAATCTAAGTGAAATTCCTTTTCTTCTAAAGAGAGATACGGGGATTGAAGCAATAATAATGCTTAAAGAGGTTCTTGACCGAATTGAGATACCACCTTACGCTGAGATCCCCGACGCTGAAGCTGTCGCCGCCAACGAATTGTCTCGCTGGAGACTTCCCCATACAAAAATCGATATCGTTAAAGTTGAGTCAGGCCCGAGAGTTGGAGAATTTCTCTTCTCTCCTGAGACAGTAGCTCGCCGTGAAGAATTCTACCAGAAGGTTAAAAAACTTCCCTACAAACCCGGTGCTACGGAAGGATTTTACCAATTCTATCTCTCTAGTCCTGGCAGGACTGACTTTCTGCTCCCCTTCAAATTGTTTCAGGGTTTACCGAGTTGGTTGAAAGCAGTTTATTGGGGTCAGTCCCTATGGCAATGGATTGGTTTAGGGATTTCTCTACCGCTCGCTTTCTGGATTCCTTACAGAAGCTTTATCTGGAACCGACGAATAATTGCCGCTCTCTACCCCCCACAGCGGACCTGGTCAAGGCTGCTGACTCCCTTAATTGCCATTGCTAGTTTCGTGGGACTCAGGTATTTTATCAATCAGTGGCTCAATATTACCGGACAGCTACTCCTGATTGGGTTAACTACCCTAGAAATCATCTTTTGGATGCTGGTAGCATTAACGATCTTTCTCTCGGGTAACGGTTTGGCGGAAACCATTATTGCTTCCCCGAGAATTAACTCTCGGAGCCTGGATGCCAGCGGTATCAGACTATTCTTCGTCCTGTTGGGTTTGATTGTTGGTATAACCACACTAATTTTTGGAGTTGAGAGGGTGGGGATATCTGTTGTTCCTATTCTGGCAGGTTTAGGATTCGGGGGTCTGGCACTGGCACTAGCAGGCAGACCGACCCTAGAAAATGTGATTGCCGGACTGCTTCTCTTCGCCGATCGACCTGTGAAGGTGGGCGAGTATTGCCGCTTCGGAGATCAAGAAGGAACGATACTGAATATTGGCTTGCGCTCAACACGAATTTTTGCCCTGAACGGTGACATAATTTCCTTGCCAAATTCTCATTTCTCAGAGCTAGAATTAGCCAACAAGAGCCGACGTAAGCGCATTCTCTTAAGGCAGATTTTCCAGTTGCGCTACGAGACGACTTTTGAGCAACTGCGGTATGTGCTGGTCAAATTGCGGTCAATAATCCTAGCTCACCCTGAGCTTGTTGAAGAATCGGCGCGAGTCAGATTCGTAAAATACGGCGATTACTCCAAAGATGTGGAAATTTTCGTCTATGTAGATACAGGTAACTGGATTAAGTTCCTGGGAATTCAGGAAGATGTGCTGTTGCGAGTTCAGGATATTGTCGAGGGCGCAGGGACAGGTTTCGCCTTTCCCTCCCAGACGACTTATCTCGAGAGAGATAGCGGCTTGGATAGCGAGCGAAGTAGCGCTGCTGAAGCTGAGGTTCAGGCTTGGCGATCGAAGGGTATGCTTCCCTTCCCCGAGTTTCTTCCTGAGCAGCGCGATCAACTCCGCAATACTCTCGATTTTCCACCAGAAGGTTCCCCCAGTGCGCGTCCAGACTCAGGTAACGGGAACAAAGACTGAGAAAGGATCAAGTAATACCAATTTCGTAAAAGAAGTTTAAAAAGACATTTTATTTTAGTTTTTACAGCTTATATTTTTATCCTTTGGCATGGTTCTATACAGTGAAATTAATTGTTGGGTTTGGGATGGCTCTGTTGGATAAAGAATTGATGCCGACAGCTCTGAAAGTAGCGGCTGTTGTCGGCTCAATTCTATTTGCGCTCAATCACGGTTCGGCACTCTGGCAAGGAAAAATGACCCGCGACAGATGGATCTCAGGGTTAGTGACCTATTTCGTTCCTTATGCTGTAAATATTCACGGGCAATACATCAGCCGCCCTCAACAGCGGCAAACGAGAGCCGATCGCTCGACTTAGCAACGCCAGCGCTGAGCGTAGTTATATTTATTTTTTAATTTTTAATTGCTTGGTGCTTACCTAGATGTCCCCAACAGTCATAAACTTTACGAAAGAGGTAACCGGCAGTTGGGAGGTTTTTTTTGTGAAAAAAGTACTAGGGATCATTCTCGGAGGCGGGGCAGGTACTCGCCTTTATCCATTAACCAAGCTGCGGGCTAAACCAGCAGTGCCATTGGCAGGGAAGTATCGCTTGATTGATATCCCGGTCAGTAATTGCATTAACTCAGAAATTTACAAAATCTATGTTCTCACCCAATTTAATTCGGCTTCTCTCAATCGCCACCTCAACCGAAGCTATGTTTTCTCTAGTTTCCGTGAGGGGTTCGTTGAAGTACTGGCAGCTCAACAGACATCTGAAAATGCTACCTGGTTTCAAGGAACGGCAGATGCGGTGCGCCAATATCTCCGAATTATGTTGGATTGGAAAGTCGACCAATACCTGATTCTCTCAGGAGACCATCTCTATCGAATGGACTATCGTAAATTTGTCCAACGTCATCGAGAAACTAATGCAGATATTACCCTCTCTGTAGTGCCGATCGATGAGAAACGAGCTTCTAGCTTCGGCTTAATGAAAATTGATGATAACGGCAGGGTAGTAGCTTTCAGTGAAAAGCCTAAAGGCGAAGCTCTCAAACAGATGCAGGTGGATACCACTACTTTAGGACTAACACCTCAACAGGCAAAAAAAAGTCCCTACATTGCTTCTATGGGGATTTATATCTTTAATAAAGAAGTTCTGACCAAGCTGCTGCAAGATAACCCACAACAAACAGATTTCGGTAAAGAAATTATCCCAGGAGCGGCAAAAGAATATAACATTCAAGCCTACTTATTCAAGGATTACTGGGAAGACATTGGTACAATTGAAGCCTTCTATCATGCTAATTTGGCACTTACTCAGCAGCCCAAACCGCCTTTTAGCTTCTACGATGAAAAAGCCCCTGTCTACACTAGGGGACGTCATCTACCCCCCAGCAAGCTTCTAGATTGTACGGTGACCGAATCAATGATTAGTGAAGGATGTATTCTCAAACAATCCAAAATTCACCACTCTGTCTTGGGGATTCGCAGCCGCGTTGAAGCTGATTGTACTATTGAAGATAGCCTGCTGATGGGAGCTGATTTTTACGAGTCTGCCGAACAGCGGCAATCTAACCTAGAAGAAGGTAAAGTTTCTGTTGGGATTGGTCCTGGAAGCACAATTCGGCGGGCGATCGTGGACAAAAATGCTCGTATCGGTCGCCAAGTTTTAATTGTCAACAAGGACAGAATCGAGGAGTCAAATCGCGAGGACGAAGGTTTCTACATCCGTAACGGTATTGTTGTGGTGTTGAAAAACGCTGTAATTTCCGATAACACGGTAATTTAGAAATCAATCTATCTCTTGCAAAAGTACTTTTTGCTGCGAGTAAGTTGGGAAAACGCCTGTAGCGTGGGTAAAGGGAAAAGAGAGATATTTACCTTTTTCCCCTTCCCCTTTCTCCAACTTCTGCAAGAAGTCTAATAAACTATCTCAGTAATAATAGATTGCTGGTAAAGTGAGATAAAGGGAGTTATATCGCTATTTTAATTAATTTTTCTATAAAAGCTGCCTAAATTCTGCAATTGTCAAGCCAGCATCCCTAACAATTCCAGCCATCGTATAAGCATTAATTGGGTTGGCTCTAGGAATGGTAATAATCCGTTCGCCATTAGTCATAGTAATATGTTTGCCTTGCCTGACAATCTCAAAACAGCTTTTTCTAATGCTCTAACAGCTCGCAGATGATTAACGCCTGGAAGTTTTGGCATAATCATCATACCTCGACATAACGAGATTCAACGTCCCGATCTAATTCCTCAACGGTCTCAAGGTAAGCTTGGATAGCATCTTTAATATTTTCTAAAGCTTCATCTTCTGTTTCTCCCTGAGACCAGCAACCCGGTAAAGTAGGACACCAGACAGCATAGCCTTCTTCGCTTTTTTTCAATTTGACTTTATATCTCATAAGTACCCGGACAAAAATAAAAAAAGGAGTTAGCTATTTATCATTGTGACTCGGAGACTCCTCTGACTGCAAAGAGTTTTGACTCTTTTTCGAGCTAGTAACTATGTACACTAAACCACAAAATGCTGTAGCGATCGCAGTGCCTCAATTAATATTACTGATTGGACTTCCCGGCAGTGGCAAGTCAACTTTTGCCCAACACTTAGTTACCCAATCTCCTAAAAGTCAAGTTATTTCTACTGATGCTATTCGCGCCCAATTGTTTGGAGATGAAGCAATTCAAGGCTCTTGGTTGCCAGTCTGGAAACAGGTGCAAAAGCAATTTAGTTATGCACTCGAGCAAATTAATCTAGGAAATATAACCAGAGCAATTTACGATGCTACTAATGCGGCACGAAAGTATCGCCGCAGAGCGATCGAGCTGGCTCGTAGAATTGGTTTTACCGAAATTATCGGGATTTGGTTGGATACACCCGTTGAATTGTGTTTAGAGCGCAATTGCCGCCGCCAGCGCCAAGTTCCAGAGGCAATTATCTTACAAATGCAGCGTCAGCTACAAGATGCCCCGCCAACCCTTGCTGAGGGACTCGATCAACTTATTCGGTATCGACCAAATGCAGTAAGTTAAAGAATTTAGAATTTAGAATTTAGGGTAACTCTTATCTTAGTGTCATTCTCGTATCCACCCAACGCAGGTACGGAAATTGCCCTCGCCTCAGTGAGTAAGAACCGAACTTAATCTTCTTGACTGTTTTGTTAATTTGTATATAGGGGAAATATTAAAAAAAATTTATTAATTTTTAATAGTTAAGTTTTAAACCCTCTGAATCGCACCCAGTCAATAACCAGCCACTTAAGAGGAGACCTCTGTTGATGCCTTCGACCGACTTCAAAGACTATTACGCTATCCTAGGAGTGAGCAAATCAGCTAATGCTGATGAAATTAAAAAAACTTTTCGCAAATTAGCACTCAAATATCATCCCGATCGCAATCCAGGTGATAAACAAGCAGAAGCTCGCTTTAAGGAAATCAGTGAAGCTTATGAAGTTTTGTCTGACTCGGAGAAACGTAAAAAGTACGATCGATTCGGTCAATACTGGAAACAAGCTGGGCAAACAGGATGGTCTGGTGGTGGAGCAGGGGTTGATTTTGGTGGTGTTGACTTTGGGCAGTACGCTAACTTTGAAGAGTTTATCAATGAGTTGCTCGGTGGTCGTTATTCTACTTCTGGCGGTGCTAAAACTAGAAGTTACAGCTATCGAACCTCTACCTCTAATAGAGGAACAGGAACCACTGGCTATAAAAACTACAGCGAGTTCGGCGGCTTTAGCGGCTTCAACGATGGATTTAAGACGCAAACAACTCAAGCAGCAGATCGAGAAGCCAAGCTTCGTCTCAGTTTCTCTGAAGCATTTCAAGGCGTGCAAAAACGCCTCAATCTTGGCAATGAAATAATTGACGTTCGTATTCCTCCTGGAGCCAAATCTGGTAGCAGAGTTAGGGTTCGCGGCAAGGGCCAGTATAATTCTTATACCCAACAAAAAGGAGATTTGTATCTCCAGGTTGAATTAGAGCCTCACTCCTTCTTCCAATTTGAGGGCGATAATCTCGTCTGTGAAGTACCGATCGCCCCAGATGAAGCAGTCTTAGGAACGTCTATTGAAGTACCAACACCCGATGGCATGGTAAAAATGAGAGTGCCCGCTGGCATTCGTTCCGGTCAATCTCTGCGGTTGCGAGGTAAGGGATGGCCTAACCCCAAAGGAGGACGCAGCGACCAGTTAGTCAAAATTGCGATCGCTTCCCCTAAAGAACTCAGTGCGATCGAGCGAGAATATTACGAAAAAATTCGCGCTAGCCGTAGTTATAATCCTCGCACTCACTTGCAGCAAGTTAAGCTCTAAGGGACAGAAGAAGTGTGGGGAGTAATTTTTCCCCCTTGTCTCCCTCGCTCCTTAACCAAAACGCCCGCTGATATATTCCTTGGTTGCTTGCTCGCAGGGATTTTGGAAAATTATCTCGGTGCGATCAGATTCTACTAAATAACCTTGGCGATTGCCGTTATCGGTCACCTTAACATTAAAAAAGGCAGTTATATCTGCCACCCGCGATGCCTGTTGCATGTTGTGGGTGACGATAACAATGGTATATTGTTCTTTAAGTTCATGGATTAGTTCTTCAATTTTAAGGGTAGAAATTGGGTCGAGAGCCGAGCAAGGTTCGTCCATTAAGATTACATCTGGTTGAATCGCGATCGCCCTAGCGATACACAAGCGCTGCTGCTGCCCCCCAGAAATGGCTCTCCCGTCTTCTTTGAGCTTATTTTTTACTTCATCCCAGAGAGCTGCGCCTTTGAGTGAACGCTCCACTAGCTCGTCTAAATCGCCTTTGTAGCCATTAATTCTAGCTCCAAAGACAATATTTTCATAAATTGATTTGGGAAAAGGGTTGGGCTTCTGAAAAACCATCCCAATTCTCCGTCTCACCTGTACTGGGTCAATTTCTGAGGCATAGAGGTCTTGATTGTGATAACTAATTTTTCCCTCTAATCTAAAGCTAGGGATTAAATCGTTAAGGCGATTATAGCAACGTAGTAAGGTACTCTTACCACAACCAGATGGTCCAATAAAAGCTGTTACTTTATTTTTGGGGATCTCTAGATTAATTCCCTTAAGAGCTAAAAAGTCACCGTAGTATATACTTGCATTGATTGTATTTAAAACGGTTTCCGTTGTCTTTGACATTTCTTGGGTGGAAGTTAAATTCATAACAATAGTCCTTTTTTTTAAGTAAATTCAAAGCGCCATACTTTAAGAGGCTTGCTCAGAATTGGCGTTTCGATAGTGCCCAGCGAGAGATAATATTAGTACCCAGCACTAAAAGTACCAACACAAAAGAAGCAGCCCAAGCGAGTTGTTGTTGATTTTCAAAAGGAGAAGTGGCAAAGTTATAGACCAATACTGCTAGAGATGCAGTTGCCTCAAATAGAAAATTACCCCGCTCGGGCCAGTACTGACTAAACAAAGCGGTAAATAGCAAAGGAGCAGTTTCTCCTGCAGCACGGGCAACAGCTAAAGTAACGCCAGTGATAATGGCTGGTATGGTAGCAGGCAGAACAATTTGCAGTACTGTTTGATAGTCATTAGCGCCGACTCCCACCGATGCCTGTCGCACCTCATGGGGTACCAGTTGCAATGCTTCGTCTGTAGTGCGCACGATAATCGGCAACATCAAAATAGCTAGGGCAAAGCCGCCAGCCCAGGCAGAGTAACCCTTATGACCGATTAATCCTAGAGGATCTAGTACTATTACCCCGTAAGCAAACACGCCAATAATAATCGAAGGTACGCCACTGAGAACATTGGTCGCAAAACGAATCCAATGGGCAATTCGAATGGGACTGAACTCAGAAAGATAAATTGCTGCCATTACACCAATAGGAACGCTGATCAGTGCTCCTATTGCCACCATAATTACTGTTCCCATAATCGCGTTGCCAAATCCTCCTCCCTCAACCATTGCTGGGGGTGGAAGTTCAGTCAAAATTCCTGGTCTAAAGGCGCTAATTCCCTGAAACAGTAAGTAAATCAGAATTATTACTAAAGGTATGATAGCCAGTACCAAGCAAAAACCAGCAACTCCGTTCATAAACTTATCAAACAGCGTTCGGGGAGAGCTGGGATCGTAATTGAGATTTTCTGTAACTCCAAAGCCAGATTGCTCTGGGATAAATTGATTAGATGTCATATTTTATTTCTTTTCAACTGAATAAACAAGTTGTTTGACTTTTGAAGGCATGAGGCAGGAGGTAGAAGGCAATAGGTATTGGGTGTTTCTCCCCTCTCTCCCTTGTCCCCCTTGTCTTCCCACACTCCCTCTCCCCCCTCTCTATCAAAACCAGCCGACTAAAAGCTTAACAACTTATATTTTTTGTAAGCGAGTGACCAGTGATTGAGCCGCTATGTTGACCAATAGAGTGATGGCAAAGAGAATTAAACCAGCATACATTAGGGATGACTTTTGTAATTCTGTAGCTTCTGCAAATTGATTGGCAATTAGAGAGGCGATTGTATTGGAAGGTTCAAAGAGAGAGTGATAAATTCTATTGGCATTACCAATCAACATGGTTACTGCCATTGTTTCTCCCAAAGCACGACCTAGTGCTAACATAACACCGCCAATAATCCCTGAGGAAGCTGCTGGTAGGATAATTCGAATAATCGTCTCCCAACGAGTCGCCCCCACTCCGTATG